>NZ_JBHTRF010000081.1:0-38913 GCF_042796115.1 Kitasatospora sp. NPDC056446
TGGGGGGCGGGGGGTGTCGCGCTTTGTCCGGGGGGGGGGGGGGTCCCCCGCGGGGGGGGGGGGCGGGTCCTCGTCCCCGGGCGCGCGGGGGGGCCCCGCCCCCCCGGCCCCCTCCGCCGTTCCGCACCCGTTCCGCACCCGTTCCGTACCCGTTCCGCCGCCCCGCCGGCTGCGCCCTCCCCGCAGGCCGGGCGCGGATCTCGGCCCGATCACGACGGTCTCGGTCCGGTGAAGCGCGCGTCAAGGTCGCGTCAACGCCGCGCTATCACCCGTATGGAGGGCGTCAGGGCCCCGTAACGCGCCTCTGACGGCTGGTTTGCTGCATCTGCCGGCGGTCCGCCGGCGCCGTGCGGGCCTTCCGGCCCAGGTCGCGGCATCTCCCGAACCGCTCTGGTGGAGCCCATGTCCGATCTCATCTACGTCGGTGTCACGGTCGCCGTGTTCGCCGTCATCGCCCTGATCGCGCGGGGGGTGGAGAAGCTGTGAGCGCCGAGAACATCGCTGGTCTGGTCGTGGCCGTCGCGCTCGTCGGCTATCTCGTCGTGGCGCTGATCTTCCCGGAGAAGTTCTGACATGGGATCCACTCTCGCGGGCTGGTTGCAGGCCCTCGCCCTCGTCGGCGCGCTGGCCCTGTGCTACCGCCCCCTTGGCGACTACATCGCCAAGCTCCTCACCACCTCGAAGCACCTCAGAGTCGAGCGCGGCATCTACAAGGTGATCGGCGTCGACGGTGACGCCGATCAGCGCTGGCCGGTGTACCTGCGCTCGGTGCTGGCCTTCTCGGCCGTCTCGGTCGTCTTCCTGTACGCCCTGATCCGGCTGCAGAACTTCCTGCTGCTGAACCTGGGCGTTCCGCAGATGGAGGGCCACCAGGCCTGGAACACCGCCATCTCGTTCGTCGCCAACACCAACTGGCAGTCGTACGCCGGTGAGTCCGCGATGGGCCACCTGGCGCAGATGGCGGGCCTGGCGGTGCAGAACTTCGTCTCCGCGGCCGTCGGCATCGCGATCGTGGCGGCGCTGATCCGCGGCTTCACCCGCAACCGGACCGACCGGGTCGGCAACTTCTGGGTCGACCTGGTCCGGATCAACCTCCGGCTGCTGCTGCCGATCGCGTTCGTGTTCGCCCTGGTCCTGGCCGCCTCCGGGGTGATCCAGAACTTCCACGGCTTCCACGAGGTGACCACGCTCAGCGGCGAGGTGCAGAAGATCCCGGGCGGGCCGGTGGCCTCCCAGGAGGTCATCAAGCTGCTCGGCACCAACGGCGGCGGCTTCTTCAACGCCAACTCGGCCCACCCGTTCGAGAACCCGAACGGCTTCTCCAACCTGGTCGAGATCTTCCTGCTGCTGGTGATCCCGTTCGCGCTGCCCCGGACCTTCGGCCGGATGGTGGGCGACAACCGCCAGGGCTACGCGATCGTCGCCGTGATGGGCCTGTTCTGGGTGGCCTCGACCGCCCTGCTCACCCTCGCCGAGTCGCAGCACCAGGGCGCCGCCCTGCAGGCCGCGGGCGCCGCGATGGAGGGCAAGGAGCAGCGCTTCGGCATCGCCGCCAGTTCGCTGTTCGCCGCCTCGACCACGCTGACCTCGACCGGCGCGGTGAACTCCTTCCACGACTCGTTCACGCCGTTCGGCGGCGGGTTGACGGTCTTCAACATGATGCTGGGCGAGATCGCGCCCGGCGGCACCGGCTCCGGCCTGTACGGCATGCTCGTGCTGGCGATCATCGCGGTGTTCGTCGCCGGCCTGATGGTCGGCCGAACCCCCGAGTACCTGGGCAAGAAGCTCGGCGGCCGGGAGATGAAGTTCGCCTCGCTGTACATCCTCACCACGCCGACGATCGTGCTGGTCGGCACGGGTGTGGCGATGGCCCTGCCGGGCGAGCGGGCCGGGATGCTCAACTCGGGCGCCCACGGCTTCTCCGAGGTGCTGTACGCCTTCACCTCCGCCGCCAACAACAACGGCTCGGCGTTCGGCGGCATCACCGTCAACACCGACTGGTACGACACGGCGCTCGGCCTGGCGATGGTCTTCGGCCGCTTCCTGCCGATGGTGTTCGTGCTGGCGCTGGCCGGCTCGCTCGCCCAGCAGCAGCCGGTCCCGGCCACCCCGGGCACCCTGCCCACCCACAAGCCGCTGTTCGTGGGCCTGCTGTCGGGCGTGATCCTGATCGTCGTCGGCCTCACCTACTTCCCGGCCCTGGCTCTCGGGCCGATCGCGGAAGGTCTCACCTCCTGATGTCCACCCCTACGCTCAACCCCGCACCGGCCGACAAGGCCGAGCCCGCCGCGCCGCACAGAGTGTCGAGCGGCCTCCTCGACCCGAAGCTGATCGTCGCGTCCCTCCCGGACGCGGTGAAGAAGCTCGACCCCCGGGTGATGGTCAAGAACCCGGTGATGTTCGTGGTCGAGGTGGGCTCGGTGGTCACCACCGTCGCCGCGATCGCCGACCCGTCGGTGTTCGCCTGGTCCATCACGGTCTGGCTCTGGCTGACCACGGTCTTCGCCAACCTGGCCGAGGCCGTGGCCGAGGGCCGCGGCAAGGCCCAGGCCGACACCCTGCGCAAGACCAAGACCGAGAGCGTCGCCCGCCGGCTCACGAACTGGCCGGCCTCCCAGGCCGAGGAGGAGGTCCCGGGGACGGCCCTGCAGCTCGGCGACCACGTGGTGGTCGAGGCCGGGCAGGTCATCCCGGGCGACGGTGACGTCGTCGAGGGCGTCGCGTCCGTCGACGAGTCGGCGATCACCGGCGAGTCCGCGCCGGTCATCCGCGAGTCCGGCGGTGACCGCTCGGCGGTGACCGGCGGCACCAAGGTGCTGTCCGACCGGATCGTGGTGAAGATCGCCTCGGAGCCCGGCAAGTCGTTCATCGACCGGATGATCGCCCTGGTCGAGGGCGCCGCCCGGCAGAAGACGCCGAACGAGATCGCGCTCAACATCCTGCTGGCCTCGCTGACCATCGTCTTCCTGGTCGCGGTCGTCACGCTCCAGCCGATGGCCACCTACGCGGGCGCCCCGCAGTCGATGATCGTCCTGGTCGCCCTGATCGTGGCGCTCATCCCGACCACCATCGGCGCGCTGCTCTCCGCGATCGGCATCGCCGGCATGGACCGGCTGGTCCAGCGCAACGTGCTGGCGATGTCCGGCCGCGCCGTCGAGGCCGCCGGCGACGTCAACACCCTGCTGCTCGACAAGACCGGCACCATCACCCTGGGCAACCGCCAGGCCGCCGAGTTCCTGGCCGCCCCGGGCGTGAGCACCGACGAACTGGCCAGTGCCGCCCAGCTCTCCTCCCTCGCGGACGAGACCCCCGAGGGCCGCTCGATCGTGGTGCTCGCCAAGACCGAGTACGGTCTGCGGGCCCGCGCCCAGGGCGAGCTGACGCACGCCACCTGGGTCCCGTTCACCGCCCAGACCCGGATGTCCGGCGTGGACCTGGACGAATCAATGGGTGCGGAGCGCAGCGACTCGGACAAGGGTGGCGGCGGGCGACGGGTGGGCGGGATCCACCAGGTCCGCAAGGGCGCGGCCGGCTCGGTCTCCAACTGGGTGACCGAGAACGGCGGTTCGGTCGGCGACGAGGTCGCCGCCCTGGTCGACGGCATCTCCGCGGCCGGCGGTACCCCGCTGGTCGTGGCCACGAAGACCGGCAGCGAGCCCGCCCGGGTCCTCGGGGTGATCCACCTCAAGGACGTGGTCAAGGAGGGCATGCGGGAGCGCTTCGACGAGCTCCGCCGGATGGGCATCAAGACCATCATGATCACGGGCGACAACCCGCTGACCGCCAAGGCGATCGCGGAGGAGGCCGGCGTGGACGACTTCCTCGCCGAGGCCACGCCCGAGGACAAGATGGCCCTGATCAAGAAGGAGCAGGAGGGCGGGAAGCTGGTCGCGATGACCGGCGACGGCACCAACGACGCCCCCGCGCTCGCCCAGGCCGACGTCGGCGTCGCGATGAACACCGGGACCATGGCGGCCAAGGAGGCCGGGAACATGGTCGACCTGGACTCCAACCCGACCAAGCTGATCGAGATCGTGGAGATCGGCAAGCAGCTGCTGATCACCCGTGGTGCGCTGACCACCTTCTCCATCGCCAACGACGTGGCCAAGTACTTCGCGATCATCCCCGCGATGTTCGCCGGGGTCTACCCGGGCCTGAGCCACCTCAACATCATGGGTCTGCACAGCCCGCAGTCCGCGATCACCTCGGCGATCATCTTCAACGCCCTGGTCATCATCGGCCTGATCCCGCTGGCCCTGCGCGGTGTCCGCTACCGCCCGTCCGACGCCAGCTCGCTGCTGCGCCGCAACATCGGGGTCTACGGCTTCGGCGGCCTGGTGGTGCCGTTCGTCGGCATCAAGCTGATCGACCTGATCATCCAGTTCATCCCCGGCCTCAGCTGACGCAGGGAAGGAGAAAACACCATGTCCAAGCCCCTGCCGACCTCCGTCCGCACCCACTTCACCGCGCTGCGCGCGCTGTTGGTGCTCACGGTGATCCTCGGAGTCGTCTACCCGCTGGTGGTCACCGGCATCTCCCAGGTCGCCTTCGGCGACAAGGCCAACGGCTCGATCGTGACGTCCGACGGCAAGGAGGTCGGTTCCAGCCTGCTCGGTCAGAACTTCAACCTGCCCAAGGCCAACCCGGACGACCCGAAGGAGGAGGCCAAGCCGGACCCGAAGTGGTTCCAGCCGCGCCCCGCCGCCAACGGGTACGCCGGTGACAACTCCGGCGCCAGCAACCTCGGCCCGAACAGCGAGGACCTGCTGAAGGCCGTCAACGACCGCCGCGCCGCCGTCGCCGAGTTCGACGGCGTCGACCCGGCGACCGTCCCCGCCGACGCGCTGACCGCCTCCGGCTCCAGCCTCGACCCGGACATCTCGCCGGCCTACGCCAAGGAGCAGGTCGACCGCGTCGCCAGGGAGCGCAAGCTCCCGGTGGAGAAGGTGGCCGGACTGGTCGACAAGTACACCGAGAGCCGTCCGCTCGGCTTCCTCGGCAACGAGGTGGTCAACGTCGTGCTCCTCAACAAGGCGCTCAGCGAGAAGAAGTGACACCACCTCGCATACGCAGGTGACCGGGCCGGCCCGGGCGGGGAGGAGCACCTCCCGCGCCCGGGCCGGCCGACCCGTACCCGCAGACGTGCACCATTTCGGATGGAAAGAGCAGTGCCCATGGCCCGCGACCTCAACCCCGGCGCCGGAATCCGCGGCGGCCGGCTGAGGGTGTACCTCGGCTCCGCGCCGGGGGTAGGCAAGACCTACCGGATGCTGGACGAGGCCCGGCGCAGACAGGAGCGCGGGGCCGAGGTCGTGGTCGGGTACATCGAGTGCCACGGCCGACGCCACACCGAGGGCATGCTGGCCGGCCTGGAGGTCGTGCCACGGGTCCACCGCTCCTACCGGGACGTCGGGTTCGAGGAGATGGACCTCGACGGCGTCCTCGCCCGCCGCCCGTCCGTCGTCCTGGTCGACGAACTGGCGCACACCAACATCCCCGGCGGCCGCCACGCCAAGCGCTGGCAGGACGTCGAGGAACTGCTCGCCGCCGGGATCGACGTCATCACCACCGTCAACATCCAGCACCTGGAATCGCTGAACGACGTCGTCCAGAAGATCACCGGCATCCCGCAGCGCGAGACCGTCCCGGACGAGGTGGTCCGCCGGGCAGACCAGATCGAACTCGTCGACATGGCCCCGCAGGCGCTGCGCCGCCGGATGGCCCACGGCAACGTCTACAAGGCGGAGAAGGTGGACGCCGCGCTCTCGAACTACTTCCGGATCGGCAACCTCACCGCCCTGCGCGAACTCGCCCTGCTCTGGGTGGCCGGGCGGGTCGACGAGGGCCTGCGCGACTACCGGGCCAGCCACAAGATCGACCGGGTCTGGGAGACCCGTGAGCGCGTCGTGGTCGCCCTCACCGGCGGCCCCGAGGGCGAGACCCTGGTCCGGCGCGCCGCCCGGATCGCCGACCGGACGGCCGGCGGCGACCTGCTGGCCGTCCACGTCACCCGCAGCGACGGCCTGGCCGGCGCCTCCTCCGGCGCGCTCGCCCAGCAGCGGCAACTGGTCGAGACCCTCGGCGGCAGCTACCACGTGGTGGTCGGCGACGACATCCCCACAGCGCTGCTCGCCTTCGCCCGCGCCCACGACGCCACCCAGCTGGTCCTCGGCACCAGCCGCCGCGGCCGGATCAACCGCTTCCTCACCGGCCCCGGCATCGGCGAGACCACCGTGGACGCCTCCGAGGACATCGACGTCCACATGGTCACCCACGAGTTCACCGGGCGCGGCCGGCTGCCCGCGCTCGGCCGCCGCCACTCCAGGCGCCGCACCGTGCTCGGATACGCGGCGGGCCTGACGCTGCCCTGGCTGCTCACCGCCGCGCTCTCCCAGGCGCACGAGCGGATCAACCTCACCACCGACGCGCTGATCTTCCAGCTCGGCGTGGTCATCGTCGCCCTGCTCGGCGGCGTGATGTCCGCCCTGGTGGCCGCGCTCATCGCCTCGGTGCTGCTGAACTACTACTTCATCCCGCCGATCCACAGCCTGACCATCGGCGAGACCAACAACATCGTCGCCCTGGTGGTCTTCGCCGCCATCGCCCTCGCCGTCTCCACCGTGGTCGACCACGCCGGCCGGCTCACCACCCGGGCCGCCCGCGCCACCGCCGAGGCCGAGACCCTCTCCACCCTGGCCGGCAGCGTGCTGCGCGGCGCCGACGCGCTGCCCGCCCTGCTGGAGAAGTCCCGGACGGCCTTCGGCATGCGGGCCGTCGCCCTGCTCTCCAAGGCCGACGGCGACGTGCTCGCGCACTGCGAGGACGAGCACCAGGACGACGGCGCCGGCCCGCGGGAGAGCACCGAGGTGCCGGTCGGCACCGACGCCGTCCTGGTGCTCACCGGCCGCCGGCTGTCCGCCGCCGACCAGCGGGTGCTCACCGCCTTCGCCGCCCACGTCGCCGCCGCCCTGGAACGCGACCGGCTGGCCGTGGTCGCCGCCGAGGTCGAACCGATCAAGGCCGCCGACCGGATGCGCACCGCCCTGCTCGCCGCCGTCAGCCACGACCTGCGCACCCCGCTCGCCGCCGCCCGCGCCTCGGTCGGCTCGCTGCGCAGCCCCGACGTCGAGTTCTCGCCCGAGGACCAGTCCGAACTCCTCGCCACCGCCGACGAATCGCTGGTCAAGCTCACCCGCCTGGTCGACAACCTGCTCGACATGAGCCGGCTCCAGGCCGGCGCGCTCACCCTGCACCTCACCGAGACCCACCTGGACGAGGTCCTGCCCCGGGCGCTCGACAGCCTCCCCGACCCGTACGCGCCGATCCAGCCGCTCGACCTGACCATTGACATCGATGAGGGCGCCCCGGCGGTGCTCGCCGACCCGCCGCTGCTGGAGCGGGTGCTCGCCAACGTGATCACCAACGCGCTGCGCCACAACGCCCCCGGCGCACCCGTCCTGGTCACCGCCAGCCACCACGCCGACCAGGTCGAGATCCGGGTGATCGACCGGGGCCCCGGTATCGCCCCCGAGGACCGCGACCGGGTCTTCCTGCCCTTCCAGCGCCTCGGGGACACCGACAACACCACCGGCGTCGGCCTCGGCCTCGCCCTGTCCCGAGGCCTCGCCGAGGCCATGGGCGGCAGCCTGGAGGTCGAGGACACCCCCGGCGGCGGCACCACCATGCTGCTCACCCTGCCGGTCGCCCACGAGTCCGTCGGGCCCGAGCCCGTCGCCCATGAGCCCGCCGCCTCCGAGCCCGTCGCCCCCGCAGTGCCCGAAGCCCCTGGGGAGGAGCCACCGCATGAGTGAGATCCTGGTCGTCGACGACGAACCGGCCCTACTGCGCACCCTCCGGATCAACCTCAGTGCCCGGCAGTACGCCGTCCGCACCGCGGCCAGTGGAGGCGAGGCGCTCGACCGCGCCGCGCACTCGATCCCGGACGCCGTCCTGCTCGACCTCGGCCTGCCCGACCTCGACGGGATGGACGTGCTGCGCGGCCTGCGCACCCACAGCGCGGTGCCCGTCATCGTGCTCTCCGGCCGGTCCGACGCCGCCGACAAGGTCGGCGCCCTGGACGCGGGCGCCGACGACTACCTGACCAAGCCGTTCCTGATGGACGAACTGCTCGCCCGGCTGCGCGCGGTGCTGCGCCGGCCGACGACCGGCCCCGCACCGGTCCGGCCGGTGATCGGCGAGCACACCGTGGACCTCGGGGCCACCACGGTGAACGGCCCGAACGGCGCGGTGCGGCTCACCCCGACCGAGTGGCGGATCCTCGCCCTGCTGCTCGCCAACCCCGGCCGGCTGGTGCCCGGGCGGCAGATCCTGCGCGAGGTGTGGGGCCCGGCGCAGGAGGGGCGCGGCAACTACCTGCGGGTCTATCTCGCCGGACTGCGCCGCAAGTTGGAGCGGGACCCGGCCCGGCCGCGGCACCTGATCACCGAGCCGGGGATCGGGTACCGGTACGTGCCGTAGGCGCCGGACCGGCGCCCGGTCGTCAACGACCCGTCAAGAGCGGCCCCGGCGCCGACAGGAGGGCGTCAAGGCCGGTGGCGGCGGTGTTCCGTGGGCGTAGCGTCAGTGTCGAACCGAGCGGGGCCCTGCTCCATGTGGGGGAAGCCTGGGGCCGCTCGCGCCGCCGTCCACGGACGGCCAGCAGGTGGGGGAGGGGCGCGCGACAACCCGTCGCGCGCCCCTTTTTGCCTGTCCGTACGGACGTCAGTCCTCGGTGCTCCCGGACTGCCGGGGCAGCGCCAGCGCCACGGTGTCGGCGAACTCCCGCACCGCGCTGGTCCGGCTGACCACCCGGCCGCTGTGCACCACCAGCCGGCTGTGCCCGCCCGCCAGCGCCCCGGCCAGGCTGTCCCCGCGCACCGCCAGCAGCTCCGCCGGGAACCCGGCGTCCACCCGGACCGGCGGCAGCCCGAGCACTGCCCGGGCCTGGTTCCCCACCGCGTCGTACGCCGCCTCCAGGGTCAGCTCCCCGCCCGCCGCCAGCAGGTACGCCGCCTCCAGCGGGTCGGCCCGGCCGACCGGGTTGGACGGGTCGCGCAGCGCCCCGCTGCCCGCCGCCAGTGGCACCCCGGCCGCCGCCAACTCCCGCAGCAGGCCGGGCCGCGGAGCCGTCGGCGGGCCCTCCAGGCCGGTGCAGCCGCCGTTCTGCGGCAGGCACACCACCCGCACCCCGCTGGTCGCCAGCACCGTCGACGCGCCCCTGGGCAGCGCGCCGCACGGCCCGAGCGTCACCCGGGGGCGCAGCGGTGCCAGGGCGCCCGCCAGCCGCGCGAGCCGGGCCGCGTCGGCGGCGGTGGTGTGCAGGTCCACCGGGCAGTCCGCCTCCCGGGCGGCCTCCAGCAGCACCTGCACGTACCCGGCCGGGTCCGGGTCCAGCTCGGGGCAGCCGCCGGCCGCCGTGGCGCCCAGCTTGAGCGCCTCGCGCAGCTGCGCCCGACCGTCCGCGCCGGCCCTGCCGGTCAGCAGCCGGGGCATCGCCACCGCCTGCAGTTCGGCCAGTCCGCGCAGCGCCTGCCGGGCGGTGAGCACCGCCTCCAGCCGGCTCAGCCCGTGCACGTCGCCGATCCGGACGTGGGTGCGCTGGGCGGTGGCGCCGTAGCCGAGCGAGGTGAGCGCGGCCTCGGTGACCCGGCGGGTGAGGTCGGCCCGGGTGTCCGGCGGCGGGGCGGGCAGGGCGGCGGAGAAGGCGGTGTCGTAGTGGGCGTGCGCCTCGGCGGGGGCAGGGAGTAGCAGGTAGCCCTTGAGGTCGATCCGGGCGCCGGTGGTGACGGTGGGCGCGCCGGGGAGGGCGGGCAGCGGGCCGAGGCTGCCGACGGTGCCGACGGCCTGGATCCGGTCGCCGCTGATCCGGACGTCCACCACCCGCCCGTCGGCCAGCCGGGCGCCGGTGAGCAGCAGGACCGGGCCGTGCCCGAGCGGGTTGGCCGCCGGGCCGGGCCCCTGGTGCGGCCCGTCGGCGGCTGCGCTGTCCATCGCCGGCTCCTTCTCGTGCCGGCCCGTGCGGTCGGCCGGTCGATCCCGATCAATGAGCGTCGAGCCTATGGCGCCCGGGGGCGGGGCGCCGGGAGGCGGGCAATAGTCGTATCGGGTCGGGCCGTGCGGCTCACCGGCCGTTCGAACGCCCGGCCTTGGATCGCTCGCCCGTGCACGTCGTCCACCTGCGGTCTTCGCCGCGGGATACGGATTTCACCTCCGGGCGCGAAACGTGTAATCTCTTCCTCGTTCGCCCCTATAGCTCAGTCGGTAGAGCGTCTCCATGGTAAGGAGAAGGTCTGCGGTTCGATTCCGCATGGGGGCTCTGGTGAGAAGTACTCCGGTTTCGGCCGTGGTGCGGATCACTGTGGCGGTGTAGCTCAGTTGGTAGAGCAAGCGGCTCATAATCGCTGTGTCACCGGTTCAAGTCCGGTCACCGCTACCCCGCGTAGTCGGTCGGGAGATCGCACTCCCGGTCGGCTACTCTTGTTGTGTTCTTATTCGTTGTCCCAGGAAGGCACTCCCGTGGCTGCCACCGACGTCCGCCCGAAGATCACGCTGGCCTGCGTGGAGTGCAAGGAGCGGAACTACATCACCAAGAAGAACCGGCGTAACGACCCGGACCGTCTTGAGATGAAGAAGCACTGCCCCCGCTGCAACTCGCACACCGCGCACCGCGAGACCCGCTGACCTCTTCGGAGGGTATCGGGCCTGTGTGACTCAGGTCTTTTCGACTCCGGGCCGCATCCCTCACAAGGGGTGCGGCCCGGAGTCTTTTCCGTATCCGTCCGCTTCGTATCCATCCGTGTTCCGAGGAGCTGCCATGGCGCTCGACCCCTCCTTCATCGGGCGCAGTTACCCGCCCACCGAGCCGTACGAGGTCGGCCGGGAGAAGATCCGCGAGTTCGCGACCGCGATCGGTGACGCCAACCCGGCGTACACCGACGCGGAGGCGGCGAAGGCGCTGGGCCACCCGGACGTGATCGCCCCGCCGACCTTCCCGTTCGTGATCACCTACCGCGCGGCGGGCCAGGTCGTCGAGGACCCGGAGCTGGGCCTGGACTTCAGCAGGGTGGTGCACGGCGACCAGAAGTTCAGCTACACCCGCCCGGTGCGGGCCGGCGACCGGCTCTCGGTCGCGGTGACCATCGACAACATCAAGTCACTGGCGGGCAACGACGTGCTCACCGTGCGTGGCGAGGTGACGGACGGGACCGGCGAGCACGTGGTGACGTCGGTCATGACCCTGGTGGCCCGGGCCGCCGACGAGGCGGGGGAGTGAGCGCGATGGCGATCAGCTACGACGAGGTCGAGGTCGGCACCGAGCTGCCGGCGCAGTCCTTCCCTGTGACCCGTGACACGCTCGTGCGGTACGCGGGTGCCTCGGGCGACTTCAACCCGATCCACTGGAACGAGAAGTTCGCCCGGGAGGTCGGCCTGCCGGACGTCATCGCGCACGGCATGTTCACCATGGCCGAGGCGATCCGGGTGGTCACCGACTGGGTCGGCGACCCGGCCGCGGTGGTCGAGTACGGCGTCCGGTTCACCCGCCCGGTGCCGGTGCCCAACGACGGGGTCGGCGCGGTGGTCGAGGTCTCGGCCAAGGTCGCCAAGAAGCTGGAGGACGGCAAGGTGCAGGTCGACCTGCTGGCCACCACGGGCGGGCAGAAGGTCCTCGGGATCTCCAGGGCGGTCGTCCGGCTCGCCTGAGCCCTCCGGTCGTCGGCCGCCCGGCCGTCGGCTCGCGGCGGGGGGTTCCGGTCGGAGCTCCCCGCCGGGGCCGGCCGGGCCCTTGCGAAGATAGTGATTGGCCACTAACTTGGAAGTCATGGCGAGGTCGAGCATGCGGATGAGTGCGGAGGAGCGGCGCGAGAGCGTCGTCCGTGCCGCGATGATCGAGTTCGCCCGGGGCGGCTACCGGGGCACCTCCACGGAGGCGATCGCCCGCCGGGTGGGGGTCTCGCAGCCGTACCTGTTCCGGCTGTTCCCGGGCAAGCAGGCCATGTTCGAGGCGGCTGCCGAGCGGTGCGTCGAGGAGACCTGGCGGGTCTTCGACGAGGCCTCGGTCGGGCTGACCGGCGAGGCGGCGGCCGAGGCGATGTCCGGCGCGTACCTGGGGCTGGTCGAGGACCGCGACCAGCTCATGATGCAGATGCAGCTCTACGTCTCGGTGTTCGCGGCCAGGGCGGCCGGCGAGGAGGAGATCGGGGAGACCGCCCGGCGGCTGTGGGAGGACCTGTTCGAGCGGGTCAGGATCCGGATCGGCGGTGACATGAGGGACGCCACGCAGTTCTTCGCGCACGGGATGCTGATCAACACGCTGGTGGCGCTCGGCTTCCCGACGGACCACCGGATCTGGACCGGCTTCGACGACGGGTGCGTCGGGGCCGAGTAGTCGGGCCGCACGGTGACCTCCGTGCGGCCTCTTTTCGGCCCATGAAAGTTATTGATCAATAACTACCCAAGGAGCCTGGGGGAATCATGACGGAGAAACCGGCCTTCGGAAGAACCGCGATCTGGACCCTGGTGATCGTCAGCGCGGCCAGCTTCATGGCAGCCCTCGACAACCTGGTGGTCACCACCGCACTGCCGTCGATCCGGGAGGAGCTCGGCGGCGGGCTCTCCGACCTCGAATGGACGGTCAGCGCCTACACCCTGAGCTTCGCCGTGCTGCTGATGTTCGGCGCGGCCCTCGGCGACCGCTTCGGCCGCCGCCGGATCTTCCTGGTCGGCCTGGCGGTCTTCACCACAGGGTCCGCCGCGGCCGCCCTCTCCCCGGGGATCGGCGAGCTGATCGCCGCCCGGGCCGTCCAGGGCGTCGGCGCCGCGGTGATGATGCCGCTCACCCTCACCCTGCTCACCGCCGCCGTGCCCGCGGCCAAGCGGGGCCTGGCCTTCGGCATCTGGTCGGGCGTCAGCGGCCTCGCCGTCGCCGCCGGACCGCTGATCGGCGGCTCGCTGACCGAGCACTTCTCCTGGCAGTGGATCTTCTGGGTGAACGTCCCGGTCGGCCTCGTCCTGCTGCCGCTGGCCTTCCTCCGGCTCGGTGAGAGCCGGGGCGCCGTCCGGGCCCTGGACGTGCCCGGAACCCTGCTGGTCAGCCTGGGGATGTTCGGGGTGGTGCTCGGCCTGATCCGCGGCAACCCGGACGGCTGGACCAGCCCGCTGGTCCTCGGCGCCCTGATCGCCGGCGCCGTCCTGCTGGCCGCGTTCGTCTGGTACGAGCAGCGGGTGGCGGCCCACCCGGTGCTGCCGATGCGGCTCTTCCGCAGCCGCGCCTTCTCGGCCGTCAACGCCGCCAGCCTGCTGATGTACCTCGGGATGTTCGGCTCGATCTTCCTGATCAGCCAGTACCTCCAGGGCGTCGGCGGCTACAGCCCGCAGGAGGCCGGCATCCGGATGCTGCCGTGGACCGCGATGCCGCTGCTGGTCTCGCCGATCGCGGGCATCGTCTCCGACCGGACCGGCGGCCGGCCGATCGTGGTCACCGGGCTGGTGCTCCAGGCCGTCGGCCTCGCGATGTTCGGCCTGGTCGTCGACGGGAACGGCGGGTTCGACTACCCGGCGCAGATCCCCGCCATCGTGATCTGCGGGATCGGCATGTCGCTGTACTTCGGCCCGACCGCCCAGCTGGTGATGGCGAGCGTCCGGCCGCAGGAGCAGGGGATCGCCTCCGGCGCCAACAACGCGCTGCGCGAGGTCGGCGGGGCGCTCGGGGTCGCCACGCTGGCGGCGGTGTTCTCGGCCCAGGGCGGCTACCAGTCGGCGCAGGCCTTCGCGGACGGGCTGGTGCCCGCGCTGTACGTCGGCGCGGCGGCCGTCGCCGTCGGGGCGCTCGCCGCGACGGTCATCCCGCGCCGGGGCAAGGCCCAGGCCGGGGCGGCCGACGGGCAGCCGGCGGGGGACCGGGCCGAGGCCGCCCGGGTCTGAGCCGGTGCGCACCGGGGCCCGGCCGGTGCGGGGCGGACCGGTGCGGGACGGATCGCGGGGGCGGACCACAGGGGAAGGGCGGCCGGGGAGGCCGTCCTTCCCCCCGTACGCTGGTGGGCGTGCTGGTAGAAAACGACGCCCCCCTCGCCCCGCTGACCACGTTGCGGCTCGGCGGCCCGGCCCGCCGCCTGGTCACCGCCCACACCGACGACGACGTGATCGCCGCCGTCCGCGAGGCGGACGCGGCCGGTGAGCCGCTGCTGGTCCTCGGCGGCGGCTCCAATCTGGTGATCGGCGACGCCGGCTTCCCCGGCACCGTGCTGCGGATCGCCACCGTCGGCTTCGCCCTGGACGGCACCGTGCTGGAGCTGGCCGCCGGCGAGGTGTGGTCGGAGGCGGTCACCCGGACGGTGTGCGAGCACGGCCTGGCCGGCATCGAGTTCCTGGCCGGCATCCCCGGCTCGGCCGGCGCCACCCCGGTGCAGAACGTCGGCGCGTACGGCCAGGAGGTCGCCCAGACGATCACCGAGGTGGTCGCCTTCGACCGCACGGCCGACGAGGTGGTCACGCTCTCGAATGCCGAGTGCGCGTTCTCCTACCGGCACAGCCGCTTCAAGGCCGAGCCGGACCGCTACGTGGTGCTGCGGGTCCGGTTCGCCCTCTCGGACCAGGGCGGGCTCTCCGGCCCGGTCAGGTACGCCGAGGTGGCCAAGCGGTTCGGCGTCGGGCCGGACGAGCGGGTGCCGCTGGTCCGGGCGTACGAGGCGGTGCTGGGGCTGCGGGCCGGCAAGGGCATGGTGCTCGACCCGGCGGACCACGACACCTGGTCGGCGGGCTCCTTCTTCACCAACCCGGTGCTGACGGCCGCGCAGTACGAGTCCTTCCGCACCCGCCCGGGCGCCGAGAACGCCCCCGCCTACCCCGCCCCGGAGGGCCGCACCAAGACCTCGGCGGCCTGGCTGATCGACCGGTCCGGCTTCGGCAAGGGCTACGGCAGCGGGCCGGCGACGCTCTCCACCAAGCACACCCTGGCGCTCACCAACCGGGGTTCGGCCACCGCCGAGGACCTGCTGGCACTGGCCCGGGAGATCCGGGACGGCGTCCGCGAGGCCTTCGGGGTGGAGCTGGTGAACGAGCCGGTGATGGTCGGGGTCGCGCTCTGAGCGTCCCGAGCGTCCCGAGCCCCCGAGCGCTCTAGGCGCTCGCGGTGGCGGCGGCGGGCGCGTCCGCAGGGGCGTGCCCGTCCACCAGCCAGGCGTCGATGTCCGCCAGCAGTTCCTTGCGGACCGCCTCCGGCGCGACCGAGCCGCGCACCGACTGCCGTGCCAGCTCGGCGAGTTCGGCGTCGCTGAAGCCCAGGGCGTCCCGGGCCAGGTCGTACTGGGCGGCCAGCCGGCTGCCGAACAGCAGCGGGTCGTCCGCGCCCAGCGCCAGCGGCACCCCGGCGTCGAAGAGCTTGCGCAGCGGCACCTCCTCGGGGCTCTCGTAGACGCCGAGCGAGACGTTGGAGGACGGGCAGACCTCGCAGGTGATCTGGCGGGCGGCCAGCCGCTCCATCAGTCGCGGGTCCTCGGCGGCCCGCACGCCGTGGCCGATCCGGCGGGCGTCCAGGTCGTCCAGGCAGTCCCGGACGGACTGCGGGCCGGCCAGCTCGCCGCCGTGCGGGGCCGCCAGCAGGCCGCCCTTGCGGGCGATCGCGAAGGCCCGGTCGAAGTCCCGGGCGAAGCCGCGGCGCTCGTCGTTGGAGAGGCCGAAGCCGACCACCCCGTGGTCGGCGTAGCGGACGGCGAGGCGGGCCAGCGTCCGGGCGTCCATCGGGGACTTCATCCGGTTGGCCGCGACCAGGACCCGGATGCCCACCCCGGTGGCCGCGGCGGCCTGCCGCACCGCGTCGAGGATCAGTTCCAGCGCGGGGATCAGCCCGCCCAGCCGGGGCGCGTACGAGGTCGGGTCGACCTGGATCTCCAGCCAGCGGGAGCCGTCGCGCCGCTCGTCCTGCGCGGTCTCCAGGACCAGCCGGCGGATGTCCTCCTCGTCCTGCAGCACCGAGCGGGCGGTGTCGTACAGGCGCTGGAAGCGGAACCAGCCGCGTTCGTCGGTGGCCCGCAGTTTGGGCGGCTCGCCGGAGTTGAGCGCCTCCGGCAGCCGGACGCCGTGCTTGTCGGCCAGCTCCAGCAGGGTGGCGGGGCGCATCGAGCCGGTGAAGTGCAGGTGCAGGTGGGCCTTCGGGAGGCCCCTGACGTCTCGCGGGTTCAACAGGCGTTCCATTCACCGATACTGCCGTATGCGACCCCCAAACGGGAACCGCCCTCTTTCCATCCCCCGAAGGGGTGAAAAGAGGGCGGCTGTGCCCATCGGCTTGGCGGATGAATCCGGCGGGTCGGGCCGTCGTCAGTCGCGGGCCTCGCCGAGCAGCTTCTGGATCCGGCTGACGCCCTCGACCAGGTCGGCGTCGCCGAGCGCGTAGGAGAGCCGCAGGTAGCCGGGGGTGCCGAAGGCCTCGCCCTGGACGACCGCGACCTCGGCCTCGTCCAGGATCAGGGCGGCCAGCTCGCCGGAGGTCTGCGGGCGCTTGCCGCGGATCTCCTTGCCCAGCAGGCCCTTCACCGACGGGTAGACGTAGAAGGCGCCCTCGGGCTCGGGGCAGACCACGCCGTCGATCTCGTTGAGCATCCGCACGATGGTCTTGCGACGGCGGTCGAACGCCTCGCGCATCTCGGCGACGGCGTCCAGGTCGCCGGCGACGGCGGCCAGGGCGGCGCGCTGCGCGACGTTGGAGACGTTGGAGGTGGCGTGCGACTGGAGGTTGGTCGCGGCCTTGATGACGTCCTTGGGGCCGATCACCCAGCCCACCCGCCAGCCGGTCATCGCGTAGGTCTTGGCGACACCGTTGACCACGACACACTTCTCGGCCAGCTCGGGCAGCACGGCCGGCAGCGAGGTGAAGGTGGCGTCGCCGTAGACCAGGTGCTCGTAGATCTCGTCGGTGAGCACCCACAGGCCGTGCTCCAGCGCCCAGCGGCCGATCGCCTCGGCCTCGGCCTCGGTGTACACCGCGCCGGTCGGGTTGGACGGCGAGACGAACAGCACCACCTTGGTGTTCTCGGTGCGGGCGGCCTCCAGCTGCTCGACCGAGACCTTGTAGCCGGTGGTCTCGTCGGACACGACCTCCACCGGGACACCGCCGGCCAGCCGGACCGACTCCGGGTAGGTGGTCCAGTAGGGGGCCGGGATGATGACCTCGTCGCCCGGGTCCAGGATCGCGGCGAACGCCTCGTAGATCGCCTGCTTGCCGCCGTTGGTGACCAGAACCTGGGAGGCGTCCACCTCGTAGCCGGAGTCGCGCAGCGTCTTGGCGGCGATCGCGGCCTTCAGCTCGGGCAGGCCACCCGCAGGGGTGTAACGGTGGTTCTTCGGGTCGCGGCAGGCCTCGACGGCCGCGTCGACGATGTAACCCGGCGTCGGGAAGTCGGGCTCGCCGGCACCGAAGCCGATCACCGGACGGCCGGCCGCCTTGAGGGCCTTGGCCTTGGCGTCCACGGCGAGGGTCGCGGACTCGGCGATCGCACCGATCCGGGCGGAGACCCGGCGGTCGGCGGGGCGGATGGAAGGGTCGGGCTGCGGGGTGGAAGCGCTCATGCCTGCATCGTCGCAGAACCGGGACGGACCGGGCATGGCGGTTCCAGTATCCGTACGGCTCCGTCCGCATCTCGGCACCCGGTGATCCGCCGGTGGGGTCCCGGGCCGGCCGGACATCCGCCGGGAGTTCGGCCCTCCCGGAAGAAGACGTTCGACCAAATGCCCCTCGACCACGTACACTCGCTGATCGACGGCCCGCCGAAAAGAACCGGAGCTTTCACCGACTGTGCAGACAGCGGGGGGAGATACGGTAGGTTGGTCGCCACCGGAGCCGCGAGGCACCGTAGGGCAATAGCTCAATTGGTAGAGCACCGGTCTCCAAAACCGGCGGTTGGGGGTTCGAGTCCCTCTTGCCCTGCTGCTTGATCCGTTTTCAGCCCGTTCGCTCCACAGGAGTGAGCGGGCTTGATGCGGAGATGGCACCGATCAGCACCGCTACGCCGGCCGGTTCGTGCCCCAATCTGGTGTGCGACCACGTTCGGCAGGACCCGGATTCAGGTGAGGACGAGTGACGGAGACCACGGGCTCCACCGCAACGCCTGAGAGCGGCAACCCCGAGGGGGCCGACGGCGCTGCCGAGACCACGCCTGCGGAGGGCGAGGAGAAGGCGCTCTCGCGCCGCGACCGCAAGCGGGCCAACCGCTCCGGCGACAAGAAGTCCGGCAAGCGGGCCAAGAAGGGCCCGTTCGCCCGCATGGGCCTCTTCTACCGCCAGATCATCGCCGAACTGCGCAAGGTCGTCTGGCCGACCCGGAGCGAGCTCACCAACTACACCACCGTCGTGGTCGTGTTCGTCGTGGTCGTCATGGCCTTCGTGGCCGGTCTGGACTACGGCTTCTCCAAGCTGAGCCTCCTGGTCTTCGGCTGACGCGATCGGCCGCCTTCGAAACAGCTTCCCGACCCGGGCCGACCTTCGGTCCGGGTCGAGCTGTCGGTGGCGGTCGTACGCGCCGTTACCGTTGACTCGGTACTGTTGAAGTCTCCGAGACCTCACCAGGCGCCCGCGCGAGCGGCAGCGTGCCGGGTCCGGTTTCGGAGCGCGTACCTTCACCATCTCCAGGAAAGAAGCAGCCACCGTGTCTGAGTCCCCCCTGTACGACGCCGACGAGACCGTCCGCGAGGCGGATGTCGCCGCCGAGCTGGACGCGGCCGAGCAGGCTGACGACGCAGAGTCCGCCGAGCAGATCGTCGACGCCGCGGACAGCGACGAGGACGAGGTCGAGGCGTACGACGAGGCCGAGGCCGGTGAGCCGGCCGAGGAGGCCGCGCTGCACGTGGAGGGCGACGCCGAGGCCGAGGCCGAGGAGGTCGCGGAGGACGCCGCCGAGGAGACCGAGGCTGAGGTTGACGCCGAGGTCGAGGCCGAGGAGCCGGCCGTCGAGGTCGACCCGGTCGCCAAGTTCCGCGAGGACCTGCGCTTCATGCCGGGCGAGTGGTACGTGATCCACACCTACGCCGGCTACGAGAACCGGGTGAAGCAGAACCTGGAGCAGCGCGCGGTCTCGCTGAACGTCGAGGAGTACATCTTCCAGGCCGAGGTGCCGCAGGAGGAGGTCGTCCAGATCAAGAACGGCGACCGCAAGACCATCCGCCAGAACAAGCTCCCCGGCTACGTCCTGGTGCGCATGGACCTCACCCCGGAGTCCTGGGGCGTCGTGCGCAACACCCCCGGTGTCACCGGCTTCGTCGGCAACGCCTACGACCCGTACCCGCTGACCCTGGACGAGGTCGTCAAGATGCTCGCCCCGGACGTCGAGCGCCAGGCGGCCAAGGAGGCCGGCAAGCCCTCGCCGGTCAAGCCGAGCGAGATCCAGGTCCTGGACTTCGAGGTCGGCGACTCGGTCACCGTCACCGACGGTCCGTTCGCGACCCTCCAGGCGACCATCAACGAGATCAACCCCGACTCGAAGAAGGTCAAGGGCCTGGTCGAGATCTTCGGCCGGGAGACCCCGGTCGAGCTCTCCTTCGACCAGATCCAGAAGAACTAGTCGCACAGTCTTCGGATCCGGGGCAGGGCCGAGCGCCCTGCCCCGGATCCGTTTTGGTCCAGCGGCGCGAACGCGTTAGCCTGGTTGGATGTGTGTGCTGGCGGCCGGGTGTCGCCCCGGTCCCACACGCATCAGCAATCACCTCTCGGAAGGACCCGGAGAGACATGCCTCCCAAGAAGAAGAAGATCACGGGGCTTATCAAGCTCCAGATCAACGCCGGTGCGGCCAACCCGGCGCCGCCGGTCGGCCCCGCGCTGGGCCAGCACGGCGTCAACATCATGGAGTTCTGCAAGGCCTACAACGCTGCGACCGAGTCGCAGCGCGGCATGATCGTGCCGGTGGAGATCACGGTCTACGACGACCGTTCCTTCACCTTCATCACGAAGACGCCGCCGGCCGCGCGCCTCATCCTGAAGGCCGCGGGCGTCGACAAGGGCTCCAGCGAGCCGCACAAGACCAAGGTCGCCAAGCTCACCAGCGCCCAGGTCCGCGACATCGCCACCACGAAGATGCCCGACCTGAACGCCAACGACCTGGACGCCGCGGAGAAGATCATCGCCGGCACCGCCCGGTCGATGGGCATCACCGTCGAGGGCTGATCCCTCCTATCCCCTCGGGGATACAACGGCTCAGCCGTCCCTTGTGGTAGGGCCTGCGCAGGCCCGTGACACCACAACTCCCATCACCATTCAGGAGCAGCTATGAAGCGCAGCAAGGCCCTGAAGGCCGCGGACGCCCAGGTCGACCGCGAGCGCCTTTACGCCCCCCTCGAGGCCGTCCGCCTCGCCAAGGCGACCAGCACCACCAAGTTCGACGGCACCGTCGAGGTCGCCATGCGTCTGGGCGTCGACCCGCGCAAGGCCGACCAGATGGTCCGCAGCACCGTGATCCTCCCGCACGGCACCGGTAAGACCGCTCGGGTCCTGGTCTTCGCGACCGGCGAGCGTGCCGAGGCCGCGCGTGCTGCGGGTGCCGACATCGTCGGCTCGGACGAGCTCATCGACGAGGTCGCCAAGGGCCGCCTCGACTTCGACGCCGTCGTCGCCACCCCGGACCTCATGGGCAAGGTCGGCCGCCTCGGCCGCGTGCTCGGCCCGCGTGGTCTGATGCCGAACCCGAAGACCGGCACCGTGACCCCGGACGTGGCCAAGGCCGTGAACGAGATCAAGGGCGGCAAGATCGAGTTCCGCGTCGACAAGCACTCGAACCTGCACTTCATCATCGGTAAGGCCTCCTTCACCGACGTGCAGCTGGTCGAGAACTACGCCGCCGCGCTGGACGAGGTGCTCCGCGCCAAGCCGTCCGCCGCCAAGGGCCGCTACATCAAGAAGACCGCGATCTCGACCACCATGGGCCCCGGCATCCTGGTGGACTCGAACCGCACCCGCAACCTCCTCGTCGAGGAGGACCCGGCCGCGGTCTGAGCCTCCGTGCTCTAGAGCGTCCGTACGACGGGCCCGTACCCCCTTCACCGGGGGTGCGGGCCCGTCGTCGTCCCCGAGGACGGGGCCGTGGCGGGCCCGGTCGCGGGGCCGGGACCGGCCCGAATGGGAACGTCTGCCCGAGTCGTCGTACGCTCTGCCGGTCAGATCATGTGGAGAGCCTGTGACCGCCGGAGTGTGACGTGCCGCCCGCCCCCCGCTCGCCCGCCCCCCGTTCGTCGGCACCCCGTCGTTCGTCGGCACTCCGCCGTTCGTCGGCCCCCCGCCGGTCGGTGCCCCGCTCCGCCGTGGCCCTGGCGGCCCTGGCGCTGCTCGGCGCCACCACCGGCTGCAGCCTGCTGGCCGTCCCGGACGCCCGTACCCCCGGCGGTCCCGTGCCGCTGCCGCCCAAGCAGGTGGTGCTGGCTGCCGCCCAGGCGCTGGACGACGCCGGCGGCGCCCGGATCGAGGTGGCGCAGGACGGACCGGCGGGCCGGCGAACCGCGAGCGGCGCGCTGGTCTGGGGCGCCCGGGACGAGGCCGCGCTGACCGTCACCGACGAGACGGGCACCGGGCAGCTGGCGATGAAGGACGGCGCGATCGACCTCGCCCGCCAGGGCGGTGCGACCGGGCACGCCGACCGGGCCGGGGCCGAGTCGCTCGACCCGAAGGCCGGACCGGCGCCGGACGGCTTCGCGGGCGGCTGGATGACCGCGCTGGTCACCAACCCGGGCAGCCGCGCGTACGCGATCGGGCAGCGGGTCCCGCTCCGCTCGCTCGGCGGGGAGGAGATGGGCGGGGTGACCGTCGCGCACTACCAGGGCTCCGTTCCGGTCGACGAATTCTTCGGCGTGGACCAGGAGTTGAGCCCGGCCCGGCGGGCCGCGACGCTCGACTGGTACCGGCAGGGCGGGGTGGCGGTGATCGGTTTCGACGTCTGGGTCGGGCCCGGGCAGCGCCTGCTGAGGCTGCGTGAGACGGCACGGGGGAGTGCCGGAACCACCGTGACCACCACGGATGTCCCCTCTGTCGGGACGGGGGACGAGACGCCCCCCGCAGGAGGCTGACGGGAGCCCGGAAATCCGCCGCGTGGCGGATCCGACGATCCGTTAGAGTCCGCTCGGAACGACCTGCGAAGAGCTGAAAATCAGCTTTCCAGGCGCATCGGATCTCACGGGGGTACCTTCATGCGCGCTGTGCGCCTCGCCTCGGCCGTCGCCACGACGGCCGTCCTGCTCGCCGCCGTCACCGCCTGCGGCAGCAAGGGCGGCAACGACGCCAAGAGCGGCGACGCCAAGGGCTCCGACCCGCTCGCGGCGGCGCTGACCTCGGACCCGAAGGCCGCGCTCACCGCCTCCGCCCTGGTCATGCAGAAGGCCGGCAACGGCAAGGTCCGCATGGTCAGCCCGGACGACGCCAAGGGCGGTGGCAGCGGCGACGCCGACTGGAAGGACCCGGGCAAGGTGTCCGTGGACCTGGCCGGCGACATGGAGGGCAAGAAGCTCCGGATCCGGGTGGTCGGCGCGGACGCCTACCTCGGCGGCGACGACGCCGCCTCGGCCGCGGCCCTCGGCGGCAAGCACTGGATCAAGCTGACCCCCGGCAACGGGGCCGGCGACGGCTTCCGCGCGGCCGGCCAGCTGCTGAACCCGGTCGTCGTGCTGACGGTCGCGGCCCAGAACGGCAAGCTCTCCAAGGTCGGCCAGGAGGCCCTGGGCGGCGTCCAGACCACCCACCTGCGGGCGGTCGAGGACACCTCCGCCCTGGTGGCCGCGATGTCGGCGCTCTCCGAGGACCAGCGCAAGACCGTCCAGAAGACGCTGGAGCAGGACGGCAAGACGCTCACCTTCGACTTCTGGCTGAACGCCAAGCAGGAACTCGTCCAGTACCAGGAGTACGGCGACACCAACGGCGCGAAGGCCGCCGTCACCGTCACCTACTCCGACCTCGGCAAGGCCGCCGCGGTCGCGGCGCCCGCCGCCGCCGACCTCGGCAGCGAGGCCGACCTCCTCAAGCTGCTCGGCTGATCCCGCCGGGCCCGTGGAACCGGAGCCCGTGCGGCTCCGGACGTACAGCCGGCTACACCCCGGGCGCACCTCGCGCCCGGGGGTCCTCAAGGGGGGAACCATGGCTGGAATCCGCAAGACCGCCGCTGCCGCCGTCCTGGCCGTCGTGGCGCTGACCGCGACCGCCTGCAACGACGGCAAGGGCACCGGCGCCGCCCCGGCCGCGCCGACCACGACCGCCCCGGCCGCCGCGCCGTCGGCGGCCACCCCGTCGTCGCCCGCCGCTCCGTCCACCGGTGAGAAGCCGGTCAAGCTGACCCCGGCGGTCCTGCTGGAGCAGGTCACCAAGAAGACCGGCGCCGCGAAGTCCGCGAAGATCGACGAGGTGATCGCGATCGGCCAGGTCACCATGAAGGGCAAGGGGGCGGTGTCCTGGGCCGACGGCCTCCAGGGCGAGATCACCATGGACCTGTCCGATTCCCCGCTGGGCAGCGTCCTCGCACCCGTCACCGGCGGCACGACCGCCCCGTACCGCTACACCAAGGACGCGATGTACATGCGCCTGGGCGGCGACGCGGTCGGGGCGTTCGGCGGCCGGCACTGGCTGCACTACAGCAAGGCCGACATGGCCACGGCCTCCGGAAGCTCGACCGACCAGCTGAAGAGCGCGGACCCGGTGCAGGGCGTCCGGAACCTGATCGCCACCGGCAAGGTGACCGAGGTCGGCCAGGAGACGGTCGCCGGCAAGGCCGCCACCCACTACACCGGAGAGCTCAGCGCGGACGACATCGCCGGCGCCACCGGGACCGGCCTGACCAAGGACGAGCTGGACCAGGTCAAGCAGACCCTGGACACGGCCGGCATCACCAGCGAGACGATCGACGTCTGGATCGACGCCGACCAGCTGGTGGTCAAGCGGAGCGAGCAGGCGGACACCAAGGTCGGCACCATGAAGGCCACCGTCAGCTACTCGGACTACGGGACCCCGGTCACCACGACCGCGCCGGACCCGTCCGACACGGTGGAGCTGTCCGAGCTGGCGCAGCTCGGCAAGGGCTCCGCCGGCTGACCGGCGCCACCAGGCGCGAACCCGCGAACCCGCGGAGCGGGGAGCCGGCGCGGTCGGCTCCCCGCTCCGCCCCGGCCCCTCCGCCGCGGGGCCCGCGACTCCTCCGACCCGGTGGTTCCGCCGGGACCGCGCGGCCCGACGAGGGGGCCGCCACCGGGCGGACGGGGGACGGGTGGCATCGTGGCCGGGACGAGGGGCGCCGCCGGACGGCGGACGCCGTCGGACAGCGGTGGGGCGAGGAAGGGAACGGACGTGGCGGCACGGCAGCGCTTGGCGGCAGTGGCCGTGGTCGCCCTGCTCACGAGCGGGCTGAGCGGATGCGGCGGGGCAGACGCGCCCGCCACGCCGTCCGGCAGCCCGACCCCGTCCAGCGCCTCGCCGACCAGCTCCTCCCCAAGCGCGCAGGCCAAGCCGACCGACCGCTCCCCGCACGGCGTGCTGCTCTCCGCCCAGCTGGCCATGCAGACCGCCCGCCGGGCCAAGGTCAGCTACCGGCTCGGCGCGGACGCCGGATCCGGCCCGCTGTTCTGGCAGCCGAAGACGGCGCTGCAGATCAAGCGGTCCACCCCGGCCGACGCCGAGCAGCTGATCGTCGTGGACACCGTCGCCTACCAGGGCGGCGACGCGGCCACGGCGGCCCGCCAGGGCGGCCGGCACTGGGAGCGCTTCACCGTCCCGCCGGACGCGGACGGGCACAAGGAGATCCCGTACGCCGGGCTGATCGACCTGCTGAACCCGGTCGAGGCGCTCGCCGCGGCCACCGTCGACGGTGCGGACGCCGCCTTCGTCGGCGAGGAGAAGTACGAGGACTCGACCGTCGAGCACTACCGGGTCACCACCACCGCCGAGAAGTACGCGGCTGCCCAGACCCAGCTCACCCAGGCCCGCCGGGACGGCCTGCGGGCCGCGCTCGCGCCCGGCGGCTCGCTCTCGCTCACCCTGGACCTCTGGCTCAACGACAAGGACCAGCTGGTCCGGATCCAGCGCACCGGCAGCGGGGACAGCGGCCGGGCGGACGACTCGGTGCTCTACACCGACCTCGGCGGGGCACTGCTCTCGGCCCAGGCGCCGGCCGAGGCGGACACCGTGGACACCGGCGTCCGGACGGTCTCCCCGCTGGCCCGCTGAGGCCCGCCGCCGAGGCCCGTCGAGGTTCTCCGGGGCCGCGCAGGGGCGGGGCCGGGACCGGGCCGGGACCGCCCGGGAGCCCGCCGCGGTTGCTCCGTCCGAGGGCGATTTGCCCCGGACGGACGGATCCGGCTAATCTGGCGGAAGCCAAAGACCGCTGGTTGTCGCCGTGTCCCGCAAGGGAGCCGGTGGCCGAAGGATCTGCGACTCGTCGCAGGCAGCCCGCGCAGGTGTGTCTGGAGCTTCGACCTCCGGGTTCCGCGTTCGCGCGACAGCCCGTCGAGATCGTCACGAGCCCCGTGCGCCTGCGCACCGGGGCTCATTGCATTTGCGCAAGAGCTTCCTTCGCACCAGCCGGTCCGCGGCGGAATCGGTCGACTTTCGTGGTCGGCCTGACTTCTACATCACGGAAGGAGGCGTAAGCCTATGGCCAGGCCTGACAAGGCTGCTGCTGTCGCCGAGATCACGGACAAGTTCCGTGGCTCCTCCGCGGCGCTGCTGACCGAGTACCGCGGTCTCTCGGTGAAGCAGGTCAAGACCCTGCGTCGCTCGCTCGGCGACAACGCCGAGTACGCCGTGGTGAAGAACACGCTGACCAAGATCGCGGCCAATGAGGTCGGGATCACGGAGCTCGACGACCTGTTCAACGGTCCGACGGCTGTTGCCTTCGTCACCGGTGACCCGGTGGAGTCGGCGAAGGCTCTGCGTGACTTCGCCAAGGACAACCCCGCTCTCATCATCAAGGGCGGTGTCCTTGACGGTAAGGCGCTGTCCGCCGATGAGATCAAGAAGCTCGCGGACCTCGAGTCCCGCGAGGTGCTGCTCGCCAAGCTGGCGGGTGCCCTGAAGGCCAAGCAGTCCCAGGCTGCCGCGCTCTTCCAGGCCCTGCCGTCGAAGCTCGTCCGCACTGTGGACGCGCTGCGCGACAAGGTCGAGCAGGGCGGTGCCGGTACGCCGGCTCCCGCCGCCGAGGACGCCGCCGCCGAGTAATCGCACCATGCCCCTCTGGGGTGTGGCGGCAGGCTAACGCCTCGCTGCGGGCCCGTGCCCGCCCAACCCGTACATCCGGCACCACCTGCCGATTTAGTGGAAGGACGCCATCATGGCGAAGCTGTCCCAGGACGAGCTGCTCGCGCAGTTCGAGGAGCTCACCCTCATCGAGCTCGCTGCCTTCGTGAAGGCCTTCGAGGAGAAGTTCGACGTCACCGCCGCCGCCCCGGTCGCGGTTGCCGCCGCCGGTGGCCCGGCCGCCGTTGAGGCCGTCGAGGAGCAGGACGAGTTCGACGTCATCCTCGATGGTGCCGGCGACAAGAAGATCCAGGTCATCAAGGAGGTGCGCACCCTGACCTCCCTCGGCCTGAAGGAGGCCAAGGACCTCGTTGACACCGCTGGTGCCAAGGTCCTGGAGAAGGTTGCCAAGGACGTTGCCGAGAAGGCCAAGGCTGCCCTCGAGGGTGCCGGCGCCAAGGTCACCGTCAAGTGATCTTGCGCCCCCTCTGAGGGGGCGTGCGGCCGGGCCGATCACCCTTGCGGGTGGTCGGCCCGGCTTTTTCGCGTTCCGGGGCGCCTGCCGGGGCGCGGGCCGCCGTTGCCCCGTCCGGGTCGCCACGGGCCACCGGTGTGGCCGAACGTCCACTCGGCAGCGTCGGTGCCGGGGGGTATGGTGATCAACGTCGTCGAGGCGGCCCCCACCACGGCTTCTGTAACGCCGGAGGGGTCGGGACCGATGGACGGGGCGAGGTCCGCGTCGTCAGCGGGCCCTTGACGAACCTGGCGCGGCGCGCGATTCTCAAGGCGCGAGTCCGCCCGGTTGGTTCGCTGCTGGATGCATAACCAGTGGCTCAGGCGGGAAATGACTCCACGTGAGTTAGAGCAGTACCCGGTGGGCGTCCGCGCCCGCCGGCTACCGGGAGGAGTCTCCGATTCGGTCTCCGAATCAGAGCTGGACAGCAGTGTGGCCATTGGCTACACTGTCCCTTTGCGCTGCCTGTTAGCTGCTCCGTGACTCGTCGCCCGGAGTTTGCGTTGCCCTGAAGGGGTCTGGCATCGCCTCCGCAAAGCGGCTCTGACCTGGGGTTTCGACCCCGGCGGAGGCCAGTGGCGAGGGAGGCGGGACCAAGCCCAAGCAGGCCCGGCTGGTACGCGCGTAGTGAGCTCCGAGCCCTCGGAAGGACCCCCCTCTTGGCCGCGCCGCGCAACGCCTCGAACAATTCCGCCGCATCCACCGCCCCTCTCCGCGTCTCCTTCGCGAAGATCAAGGAGCCCCTCGAGGTCCCGAACCTCCTGGCCCTGCAGACTGAGAGCTTTGACTGGCTGCTCGGAAACGCGGCCTGGAAGTCCCGGGTCGAGGAGGCGCTGGAGAACGGTCTGGACGTCCCCACCAAGTCCGGTCTGGAGGAGATCTTCGAGGAGATCTCCCCGATCGAGGACTTCAGTGGGTCGATGTCCCTGACCTTCCGCGACCACCGTTTCGAGCCGCCGAAGAACTCCATTGACGAGTGCAAGGACCGCGACTTCACGTTCGCGGCCCCGCTCTTCGTCACGGCCGAGTTCACCAACAACGAGACCGGTGAGATCAAGTCTCAGACGGTCTTCATGGGCGATTTCCCGCTCATGACCCACAAGGGCACGTTCGTGATCAACGGCACCGAGCGTGTCGTCGTGTCGCAGCTGGTCCGCTCCCCGGGTGTGTACTTCGATTCCACCCTGGACAAGGTGTCCGACAAGGACATCTACTCCTGCAAGGTCATCCCCTCGCGTGGTGCCTGGCTGGAGATGGAGATCGACAAGCGCGACATGGTCGGCGTCCGCATCGACCGCAAGCGCAAGCAGTCCGTCACCGTGCTGCTCAAGGCGCTCGGCTGGACCAACGAGATGATTCTCGAGGAGTTCGGCGAGTACGAGTCCATGCGCAACACCCTGGAGAAGGACCACACCCAGGGCCAGGACGACGCGCTGCTGGACATCTACCGCAAGCTGCGTCCCGGCGAGCCGCCGACGCGCGAGGCCGCGCAGACGCTTCTGGAGAACCTGTACTTCAACCCGAAGCGCTACGACCTCGCGAAGGTCGGCCGTTACAAGGTCAACCGCAAGCTGGGCAACGCCGAGTCGCTGGACTCCGGCGTGCTCACCGAGCCCGACATCATCGGTGCGATCAAGTACCTGGTGAAGCTGCACGCGGGCGAGACCGAGTGGCGTGACGGCGAGGGCCGCGACATCGTGGTCGAGGTCGACGACATCGACCACTTCGGCAACCGTCGCCTGCGCAACGTCGGCGAGCTCATCCAGAACCAGGTCCGTACGGGTCTCGCCCGTATGGAGCGCGTCGTGCGTGAGCGCATGACCACCCAGGACGTCGAGGCGATCACGCCGCAGACCCTGATCAACATCCGGCCGGTCGTCGCCTCCATCAAGGAGTTCTTCGGCACCAGCCAGCTGTCGCAGTTCATGGACCAGACGAACCCGCTGTCGGGCCTGACCCACAAGCGTCGTCTGTCCGCCCTCGGTCCCGGTGGTCTCTCCCGTGAGCGCGCCGGCTTCGAGGTCCGTGACGTGCACCCCTCGCACTACGGCCGCATGTGTCCGATCGAGACCCCCGAAGGCCCGAACATCGGTCTGATCGGGTCGCTGGCCTCGTACGGCCGGGTCAACGCGTTCGGGTTCATCGAGACCCCGTACCGCAAGGTCGTCGACGGCGTGGTCACCGAGCAGGTCGACTACCTGACCGCCGACGAGGAGGACCGCTACGTCATCGCCCAGGCGAACGCGCCGCTGACCGCGGACCTGCACTTCGCCGAGCCGCGTGTCCTGGTCCGCCGCCGTGGTGGCGAGATCGACTACATCCCGGGCTCCGAGATCGACTACATGGACGTCTCGCCGCGCCAGATGGTGTCGGTCGCGACCGCCATGATCCCGTTCCTCGAGCACGACGACGCCAACCGCGCGCTCATGGGCTCGAACATGATGCGCCAGGCGGTGCCGCTGCTGAAGAGCGAGGCCCCGCTGGTCGGTACCGGCATGGAGTACCGCTGCGCCGTCGACGCCGCGGACGTCATCACCGCCGAGAAGGCCGGTGTCGTCCAGGAGGTCTCGGCCGACTACGTCACCGTGGCGAACGACGACGGCACGTACACCACGTACCGCGCCGCCAAGTTCACCCGCTCCAACCAGGGCACCGCCTTCAACCAGAAGGTGCTCGTGGACGAGGGCGCCCGGGTCGAGGTCAACCAGGTGCTGGCCGACGGCCCGTGCACCGACGAGGGCGAGATGGCCCTCGGCAAGAACCTGCTCGTGGCGTTCATGTCGTGGGAGGGTCACAACTACGAGGACGCGATCATCCTGTCGCAGCGCCTCGTGCAGGACGACGTCCTCTCCTCGATCCACATCGAGGAGCACGAGGTCGACGCCCGTGACACCAAGCTCGGCCCGGAGGAGATCACCCGGGACATCCCGAACGTCTCCGAGGAGGTCCTCGCCGACCTCGACGAGCGCGGCATCATCCGGATCGGCGCCGACGTCGTCACCGGCGACATCCTGGTCGGCAAGGTCACGCCCAAGGGCGAGACCGAGCTGACCCCGGAGGAGCGCCTGCTCCGCGCGATCTTCGGTGAGAAGGCCCGTGAGGTCCGCGACACCTCGCTGAAGGTCCCGCACGGTGAGTCCGGCAAGGTCATCGGCGTGCGCGTGTTCGACCGCGAGGAGGGCGACGAGCTCCCCCCGGGTGTCAACCAGCTGGTCCGCGTCTACGTGGCCCAGAAGCGCAAGATCACCAACGGTGACAAGCTCGCCGGCCGTCACGGCAACAAGGGCGTCATCTCCAAGATCCTGCCGGTCGAGGACATGCCGTTCCTGGAGGACGGCACCCCGGTCGACATCATCCTGAACCCGCTCGGTGTCCCGTCCCGAATGAACCCCGGGCAGGTCCTGGAGATTCACCTCGGGTGGCTCGCCAAGCAGGGCTGGGACGTCTCCGGCCTCGCCGACGAGTGGGCCCAGCGCCTCCAGGCGATCGGCGCCGACCAGGTCGACGGTGGCACCAACCTCGCCACCCCGGTCTTCGACGGCGCCCGAGAGGACGAGATCACCGGCCTGCTGGACAACACCACCCTCACCCGTGACGGTGAGCGCCTGGTGAACTCCACCGGCAAGGCCCGGCTGTTCGACGGCCGCTCCGGCGAGCCGTTCCCGATGCCGGTCTCGGTCGGCTACATGTACATCCTCAAGCTGCACCACCTGGTCGACGACAAGCTGCACGCCCGTTCGACCGGTCCGTACTCCATGATCACCCAGCAGCCGCTCGGTGGTAAGGCGCAGTTCGGTGGTCAGCGCTTCGGTGAGATGGAGGTGTGGGCCCTCGAGGCGTACGGCGCGGCCTACGCGCTGCAGGAGCTCCTCACCATCAAGTCCGACGACGTGCTCGGCCGCGTGAAGGTCTACGAGGCCATCGTCAAGGGCGAGAACATCCCCGAGCCCGGCATTCCCGAGTCCTTCAAGGTTCTCATCAAGGAAATGCAGTCGCTCTGCCTCAACGTGGAGGTGCTGTCCTCGGACGGCCAGTCCATCGAGATGCGGGACTCCGACGAGGACGTGTTCCGCGCCGCCGAGGAGCTCGGCATCGACCTGTCCCGGCGCGAGCCCAGCAGCGTCGAAGAGGTCTGACGGAGGCCGGGCCGGCCGCACGACCGCGGCCGGCCCGCCCCCAGGCCCCCCTCAGACCACATGAACGACTCTCGACTTACGAAAGAGGGCTTGACGACCAGTGCTTGACGTCAACTTCTTCGACGAGCTCCGCATCGGCCTGGCCACCGCCGACGACATCCGCCAGTGGTCGCACGGCGAGGTCAAGAAGCCGGAGACCATCAACTACCGCACCCTGAAGCCGGAAAAGGACGGGCTCTTCTGCGAGAAGATCTTCGGCCCCACCCGGGACTGGGAGTGCTACTGCGGCAAGTACAAGCGCGTCCGCTTCAAGGGCATCATCTGTGAGCGCTGCGGCGTCGAGGTGACCCGCGCCAAGGTGCGCCGCGAGCGGATGGGCCACATCGAGCTGGCCGCCCCGGTCACCCACATCTGGTACTTCAAGGGTGTCCCGTCCCGCCTGGGCTACCTGCTGGACCTGGCGCCGAAGGACCTCGAGAAGGTCATCTACTTCGCCGCCTACATGATCACCTGGGTCGACGACGAGCGCCGCCAGCGCGACCTGCCGTCCCTGGAGGCGCACGTCTCGGTCGAGCGCCAGCAGATCGAGAACCGTCGCGACTCCGACCTCGAAGGCCGTGCCAAGAAGGCCGAGACCGACCTGGCCGAGCTGGAGGCCGAGGGCGCCAAGGCCGACGTGCGCCGCAAGGTGCGCGAGAGCGCCGAGCGCGAGATGAAGCAGCTGCGCGACCGCGCGCAGCGCGAGCTCGACCGCCTCGACGAGGTGTGGGCCCGCTTCAAGAACCTCAAGGTCCAGGACCTGGAGGGCGACGAGCTGCTCTACCGCGAGCTGCGCGACCGCTTCGGCACCTACTTCTCCGGCTCGATGGGCGCCGCGGCCCTCAAGGACCGCCTGGAGAGCTTCGACCTGGCGGAGGAGTCCGAGCGCCTGCGCGAGATCATCCGCACGGGCAAGGGCCAGAAGAAGACCCGTGCGCTGAAGCGCCTCAAGGTCGTCTCCGCGTTCCTGCAGACCACCAACAAGCCCAACGGCATGGTGCTGGACTGCGTCCCGGTCATCCCGCCGGACCTGCGTCCGATGGTGCAGCTGGACGGTGGCCGCTTCGCGACCTCCGACCTGAACGACCTGTACCGCCGCGTGATCAACCGCAACAACCGCCTGAAGCGCCTTCTCGACCTCGGTGCCCCCGAGATCATCGTGAACAACGAGAAGCGCATGCTCCAGGAGGCCGTCGACGCGCTGTTCGACAACGGCCGCCGCGGCCGTCCGGTCACCGGTCCGGGCAACCGCCCGCTGAAGTCCCTCAGCGACATGCTGAAGGGCAAGCAGGGTCGTTTCCGTCAGAACCTGCTCGGCAAGCGAGTCGACTACTCGGCCCGTTCGGTCATCGTCGTCGGCCCGCAGCTCAAGCTGCACCAGTGCGGTCTGCCGAAGGCCATGGCGCTGGAGCTCTTCAAGCCGTTCGTGATGAAGCGCCTGGTCGACCTGAACCACGCGCAGAACATCAAGTCGGCCAAGCGCATGGTCGAGCGCGCCCGCCCGGTCGTGTGGGACGTGCTCGAAGAGGTCATCGCCGAGCACCCGGTCCTGCTGAACCGTGCGCCCACCCTGCACCGCCTCGGCATCCAGGCCTTCGAGCCCCAGCTGGTCGAGGGCAAGGCCATCCAGATCCACCCGCTCGTCTGCACCGCGTTCAACGCGGACTTCGACGGTGACCAGATGGCCGTCCACCTGCCGCTCTCCGCGGAGGCGCAGGCCGAGGCCCGCATCCTGATGCTGTCCTCGAACAACATCCTGAAGCCGGCCGACGGTCGCCCCGTCACCATGCCGACCCAGGACATGGTGCTCGGTCTGTTCTTCCTGACCTCGGACCGCGAGAACGTGAAGGGCGCCGGCCGCACCTTCTCGTCCACCGCCGAGGCGATCATGGCCTTCGACGCCCGCGAGCTGGACGTCCAGGCCCCGATCGAGCTGCGCCTCGGCGCCGGCACCGTCCCGCCGCGCGGCTGGACCGTCCCGGTGGACGAGGACGGCCAGCCCGGCTGGTACGAGGGCGAGCCCTTCCGTCTGGGCACCACCCTGGGCCGCGCGCTCTTCAACGAGCTGCTGCCCGAGGACTACCCGTTCGTCGACTACGAGGTGGGCAAGAAGCAGCTCTCCGCGATCGTCAACGACCTGGCGGAGCGCTACCCCAAGGTCGTCGTCGCGGCGACCCTGGACAACCTGAAGGCGGCCGGCTTCCACTGGTCGACCCGCTCGGGTGTCACCGTCTCCATCTCCGACGTCGTCGTCCCGCCGAACAAGCCCCAGATCCTCGAGGGCTACGAGGCGAAGGCGGAGAAGGTCCAGCGTCAGTACGAGCGCGGCCTGATCACCAACGACGAGCGCAAGCAGGAGCTCATCGGCATCTGGACCCAGGCGACCAACGAGGTCGCCGAGGCCATGAACGAGAACTTCCCGAAGACGAACCCCATCTTCATGATGGTCGACTCGGGTGCTCGTGGAAACATGATGCAGATGCGCCAGATCGCCGGTATGCGTGGTCTGGTGTCGAACGCCAAGAACGAGACCATCCCGCGACCCATCAAGGCGTCGTTCCGTGAGGGTCTCACCGTGCTGGAGTACTTCATCTCCACCCACGGTGCCCGTAAGGGTCTGGCGGACACCGCCCTCCGTACCGCCGACTCCGGCTACCTCACCCGTCGTCTGGTCGACGTCTCCCAGGACGTCATCATTCGCGAGGAGGACTGCGGCACCGAGCGCGGCCTGAAGCTGTCGATCGGCTCCGTGGGCGCCGACGGCGTGCTGCGCAAGGCCGACGACGTCGAGACCAGCGTCTACGCCCGCATGCTCGCCGAGGACATCACCGTCGACGGCAAGCTGCTGGCCACCGCGAACACCGACCTCGGTGACGTGCTGATCGACGAGCTGATCCGCCACGGCATCGGCGAGGTCAAGACCCGCTCGATCCTGACCTGTGAGTCGGCCGTCGGCACCTGCGCCATGTGCTACGGGCGCTCGCTGGCCACCGGCAAGCTGGTCGACATCGGTGAGGCGGTCGGCATCATCGCCGCCCAGTCCATCGGTGAGCCCGGTACCCAGCTGACGATGCGTACCTTCCACACCGGTGGTGTGGCCGGTGACGACATCACCCAGGGTCTGCCGCGTGTCGTCGAGCTCTTCGAGGCCCGTACCCCGAAGGGTGTGGCCCCGATCTCCGAGGCCACCGGCCGGGCGCGGATCGAGGACACCGAGAAGACCCGCAAGATCGTCGTCACCCCGGACGACGGCAGCGAGGAGATCGCCTACCCGGTCTCCAAGCGCGTCAAGCTGCTGGTCAGCGAGGGCGAGGCGGTCGAGGTCGGCCAGAAGCTGACCATGGGCGCCACCAACCCGCACGACGTCCTGCGCATCATGGGCCAGCGTGCCGTCCAGATCCACCTGGTGGCCGAGGTCCAGAAGGTCTACAACTCGCAGGGTGTGTCGATCCACGACAAGCACATCGAGATCATCATCCGGCAGATGCTCCGCCGCGTGACGATCATCGAGTCGGGCGACGCCGAGCTGCTCCCGGGCGAGCTCGTCGAGCGCGGCCGCTTCGAGACCGAGAACCGTCGCGTGGTCGCCGAGGGCGGTCACCCCGCCTCCGGCCGTCCGCAGCTGATGGGTATCACCAAGGCCTCGCTGGCCACCGAGTCCTGGCTGTCGGCTGCCTCCTTCCAGGAGACGACCCGGGTCCTCACCGACGCGGCGATCCACGCCAAGTCGGACCCGCTGCTGGGCCTCAAGGAGAACGTCATCCTCGGCAAGCTCATCCCGGCCGGTACGGGTCTGCCCCGCTACCGCAACATCCGGGTGGAGCCGACCGAGGAGGCCAAGGCCGCGATGTACTCGGCCGTCGGCTACGACGACTACGACCTGTCGCCCTTCGGCGCCGGCTCCGGCCAGGCGGTTCCGCTGGACGACTACGACTACGGCCCGTACACCGGCTGAGTCCAGGTCTCCGATCGCAGGGCGGTCACCCCAACCGGGGTGGCCGCCCTGCGGCGTTCCCGGGAGCCGCTGAGGGGTGGCCGAGGGGCGGGCCGGCGGGCCTTCGGGAGCCGGCCGGTGGGGGTTCTGCGGGGGCCGGTGGAGGGCGTCGGGGAATCCGGTTAGGAGATCCGGACGAAGTCGCGTAAGGTTGTGTTTACCGACGCGGGGTGGAGCAGCTCGGTAGCTCGCTGGGCTCATAACCCAGAGGTCGCAGGTTCAAATCCTGTCCCCGCTACAAATCGAAGGGCCCGGAGGCATTCAGCCTCCGGGCCCTTCGGCGTTCCCGGGTGCCGGCCGGTGGACTCGCTCCTGCGGGGGAGTGCCGGGAACCGCTCCGCAGAGGGAGGTGAAGGACGGTGCGGGCGGGGGAGGCTTCCCGTGTCGGGTTCACATGGCTTGTGAGGGGGCCGGGATGAAGCGGGTACTGGGCGCGATGGCGGTCACGGCGGCGGTGCTGGTCGGGACGTCGGCCTGCGGGCCGGGCGGGGATGACGAGCAGCACCGGACGGTCGGCTACGGGGTGGCCGAGCCGGTCAAGGAGCTGGTGGTCGACGGCGGGAACGGCGCCGTGGAGGTGACCGGCGGCGGCGACACCGTGCACGTCGTCGAGGAGCAGGGGTACAAGGGGGAGGCGCCGAAGACCACCCACGAGGTGAAGGACGGCACGCTCCGGCTGACGTACGACTGCAAGCACTGCGGAGTCGGCTACACCGTGCAGGTGCCGGCCGGGACCAAGGTGCGGGTGAAGGCGGCCAACGGCGGCATCAAGCTGAACGGGCTGGCCGGCGATGCGGAGGCCGAGGTGATGAACGGCGGGGTCGAGGCCGGCGGGCTGACCTCCGCGCAGGTGAAGCTGACCGCGGTCAACGGCGGGGTGCGGGTCGGCTTCGCCGCCGCGCCGACCAGGGTGGAGGCGACGACCGCCAACGGCGGGGTGCGGGTGACGGTGCCGAGCGGGGAGGCGTACGCCGTGGACGCGCAGGCGTCGGTCGGCGGGGTGGACGTGGGCATCCCCTCGCAGCCGGGGGCGGCGCGCACCATCAGCGCCCGGGCGGAGACCGGCGGTGTGACGGTCAGCGGTGCCTGACCGGGACGTCCCGCTGGTCCTGCCGGTGGGGCATGATCTTCTCCGCGGGGGAGGCGTTCCCCGCTACGGGGGACGCGTCCCCCACGACGGGGGAGGTGGCGGGGTGGAGCGTGTGTGGGGCCGGGTCGTCGGGCCGGCCGGGCCGGGGCCGTACGTGGCGGACTCGCTGTTGGCGCTGATCGCGGCCGGCGTGGCGGTCTGGTCGGTGTACCAGGACGCCACGGCGCGGCCGTGGTGGATCTACCTGCTCGCGGTGGCGACCGCGCTGGCGCTGCCCTGGCGGCGCCGGGGGCCGCTGACGGTGCTGGCGCTGGCGACGACGCCCTCACTGGTGATCTCCGCCGTGGCGCACTCGGCGAACCCCCAGGTGCCGCTGGCCGCGGTGATCGCCCTCTACACGGTGGCGGAGCGCTCCTCGGACCGGGTGCGCTGGAGCGTGCTGGCGGTGGTGGTGGCCGGCAATGTCCTCGGCACCCACTCGCCGAACGGCGCGCTGTTCAGCCTGCTCACCTCCGTCGGCACCTTCGTGTTCGGCTCGCTGGTGCGCGCCCAGCGGCAGTTGGCCCGGGTGCAGGCGGAGCGGGCCCGGGAGGCCGGTGAGCGGGCGGCGAGCGACGCCGCGCGGGCGGTGGCGGAGGAGCGGGCCCGGATCGCCCGGGAGATGCACGACATCCTGGCGCACGCCGTCTCGCTGATGGTGATCCAGGCCGAGGCCGGCCCGGTGGTGGTGCGCGGCGATCCGGACCGGGCGATCCGCACGTTCGACACCATCGCCGACGCCGGTCGTGATGCGATGGTCCAACTGCGGCGGGTGCTCGGAGTGTTGAAGGACCCGGAAGCGGACCGGCAGCTGGCGCCGCAGCCCCGGCTGTCCGAACTCGCGGACGTGGCCGAGCGGGTGCGCGGCGCAGGTCTGCGGGTCGAGCTCGAACTCCCGGAGGACCGGCGCGCGTTGCCGGCCGACGTGGAGGCGGCGGCGTACCGGATCGTGCAGGAGGCACTGACCAACACGGTCAAGCACGCCGGGGCCGACCGGGCCGCGATCCGGGTGCGGCGGGCCGGGGAGGTGCTGGAGGTCGTGGTCTCCGACAACGGCCGCGGGGTGCCGACGACGGTCGACCGTACGGTGGGCGGCTGGTCCGGCGGCCGCGGGCTGGTCGGCATCCGGGAGCGGGCGACGGCCTGCGGCGGGCGGGCCGAGGCCGGCCCGGGACCGGAGGGCAGGGGATTCCTGGTGAGCGCCCGGCTGCCGCTGGGGGCGGGTGCGATGGAGGGAGTGGGCGGATGACGCCGATCCGGGTGGTCGTCGCGGACGACCAGGAGCTGGTGCGGGCCGGGTTCGGGATGATCCTGGACGCGCAGCCGGACATCGAGGTGGTGGCCGAGGCCCGCGACGGTGCCGAGGCGGTGGAGGCGGTGCGCGAGCACGGCCCGGACGTGCTGCTGCTGGACGTGCGGATGCCGGTGATGGACGGGCTGGAGGCGGCCCGCCGGGTGTGCGCGGAGTTCCCGGCCACCAAGGTGATCATGCTGACCACCTTCGACATCGACGACTACGTCTTCGACGCGCTGTACGCCGGGGCCAGCGGCTTCCTGCTCAAGGACGTCCGCCGGGACGACCTGGCGCACGGGGTGCGGATGGTCGCCTCGGGGGAGGCGCTGCTCGCGCCCTCGGTGACCAGGCGGCTGATCGGCGAGTTCGCCGCCCGCCGGCCCGGGGCGCCCCAGCGGGCGGTGCGGCCGCCGTCCGGGCTGCTGGAACAGCTGACCCTGCGGGAGCAGGAGACGCTGCGGCTGATCGCGCGCGGGCTGTCCAACGCGGAGATCGCGGCCGAGCTGGTGGTCAGCGAGCACACGGTGAAGACCCACGTCAGCAATGTGCTGAGCAAGCTCGGGCTGCGGGACCGGGTGCACGCGGTGGTGTTCGCGTACGAGGCCGGTGCGGTGGTGGCGGGGGAGTCCTGAGCTGTCCTGGGCGGCCCTGAGCGGTCCCGAGCGGTCCTGGGCGGCCCTGAGCGGTCCCGAGCGGTCCTGGGCGGCCCTGAGCGGTCCCGAGCGGTCCTGGGTGGTCCCGAGCGGTCCTGGGCGGTTCGGGCCGGTCCTGGGCCTCCTCCCTCCGGAGGGGGAGCCGCCCGGTTCGCCGGTACGGGTGATCCGCGACGAGGGCCCGGACCGACAGCATCTGTGGTGTCGAGAACGACCACCGGCCCCGCAGGAGAACGCAGATGAACGCCACCCGCAGCACCCGCCTCACCACGTACGCCGTCGTCGGCGCCCCCGCGCTGCTGGCCCTCTACGGCGGGATCCGGCTGGTGCCGGGCTCCCGGGAGCCCGGCCTCGGCTGGACCCTCGGCCACACCGCGATGTTCGCGGCACTGCTGCTGTTCGCCCCGCTCTTCCTGGCGCTGCGTCGGCTGCTCGCACCGCGTGGCACGACCGCCGGGCGGGTCGCGGCGGGGGCCGCGTCGGCCACGGCCTTCGCCGGGCTGGCGGCCTCGCTGGCGCAGATCGGGATCGACCTGGTGGTCGGCCTGGCGGCGGCGGACAAGGCCGAGCAGTCGCGGCTGTTCGACCGGGTCCAGGACGTCCCGGGGGTGCTGCCGGTCGTCTACCAGGTCGGCCCGCTGCTCTTCTACGTCGGCCTGCTGGCGCTGCTGACCGCCGCCTCGGTGGGTCGGGCCCGGGCGCTGCGCTGGTGGAGCCCGGTGCTCGCGCTGGTGGGGACGGTCGCCTCGGCCGCCGACCTGGCACTGATCCCGCTCGCGGCCGTCTGCTTCCTGGTGGCGCTGAGCCCGCTGGCCCGGCCCGTCCCGGCGGGGCTTCACCCGGTCGCGGCCTGACCGGCGGGCGCCGGGCCGGCAACCGCCGACGGGCGGCCGCTCCCACGGGGGAGGTCGGCGGCGGCGAGCAGGTCGTAGCGGGGGAGTTCGCCGCACCAGCCGGTGAGGGTGGCGGTGACC
>NZ_JBHTRF010000082.1:0-32728 GCF_042796115.1 Kitasatospora sp. NPDC056446
CTCCCCGGGATCACCGGGGGCGGGCGGCCCGTCGCCGTGTCGGCGGCTCCGGATCAGCCGGTCAGGCCCGGCAGGCCCGGGAGGGCACCGGTCAGCCCGCCGATGGGGGTCTTGTCGAGGCCCGGGACGGTCGGGATCGCGCCGCGCTGCTCGGTGACGCCGGCGAGCGGGGCGCCGGTGGCCGGGACGGCGCGGCCGGCGGTCGGGGCGAGGGTGCCCAGCGTGCCGGTGACCTTGTCGGCGCCGGGCAGCTTGGCCGCGGTGTCGGTGACCGCTCCGGTCACCGCGGGGTTCGTCACCGCGCCGGTGGGCAGCCCGAGGCCGCCGGGCGCCGGGGCGGCGGCGGAGGCGGTGCCGGCGCCGACCGCCGCGATGGCGATGCCGAGCGCCGCGGTGCCGGCGGCCTTGAGAGCCTGCTTCATGGTTCGTCCCCTTGGGTCCTCGTCGGTGGCCGACGACGCGCACGGGATCGGCGGCCGGACGACCGCCACCGCATCTGGTCGGCGATGACTGGCACACCGTAGTGAGCAGGTCGCGTGAGAACCAAAGGGCGTTCACTCACCCGAGTGAGTAGTCGGATGAACGCCAACATCCGTGCCGGAAAAAGGCGTTCATCCGACCGCCGGGAAGGGCCGGACGGGCCCGCGGCTCAGCTGGCGCCGGTACCCGCGCCGAACAGCCACTCCGCCTTCAGCTCGGCGTAGCCCGGCTTGATCACGTCGGCGATCATCGCCAGCCGCTCGTCGAAGGGCAGGAACGCGGACTTCATCGCGTTCACCGTGAACCACTCCAGGTCCCCCAGGGTGTAACCGAAGGCGTCCACCACGTGCCCGAACTCCTGGCTCATGCTGGTGCCGCTCATCAGCCGGTTGTCGGTGTTCACGGTGACCCGGAACTTCAGCCGGCTGAGCAGCCCGATCGGGTGCTCGGCGTACGAACTGGCGGCACCGGTCTGGATGTTGGAGGTCGGGCACATCTCCAGCGGGATGCGCTTGTCGCGCACGTACGCGGCCAGCCGGCCGAGCGCGACCGTGCCGTCCTCGCCCACCGTGATGTCGTCGACGATCCGCACGCCGTGGCCGAGCCGGTCGGCGCCGCAGCACTGCAGGGCCTCCCAGATCGACGGCAGGCCGAAGGCCTCGCCCGCGTGGATGGTGAAGTGGTTGTTCTCGCCCTTGAGGTAGTCGAAGGCGGCCTGGTGGCGGGTGGGGGGGAACCCGGCCTCGGCACCCGCGATGTCGAAGCCGACGACGCCCTGGTCCCGGTAGCGGTTGGCCAGTTCGGCGATCTCGGTGGAGCGGGCGGCGTGCCGCATCGCGGTCAGCAGGGTGCCGACGCGGATCCGGTGGCCGGCCGTGCGGGCGTTGGCCTCGCCGAGGCGGAAGCCCTCCTGGACGGCCTCGACGACCTCGTCCAGGGTCAGGCCGGCCTCCAGGTGCTGCTCGGGGGCGTACCGGACCTCGGCGTACACGACGCCGTCGGCGGCCAGGTCCTCGGCGCAGTCGGCGGCGACCTTGACCAGCGCCTCACGGGTCTGCATCACGGCGCAGGTGTGGGCGAAGGTCTCCAGGTAGCGGACCAGCGAGCCGGAGTCGGCGGCCTCGCGGAACCACTCGCCGAGTTCCTTGGGGTCGGTGGCGGGGAGGCCCTGGTAGCCGACGGCGGCAGCCAGCTCGACCACGGTCTCCGGGCGCAGCCCGCCGTCCAGGTGGTCGTGCAGGAGGACCTTCGGCGCGCGGCGGATCTGGTCGGCGGTGGGGATGCGCGGGCCGGTGCCCGCGGTGGTGGGGATCTGCTGTTCCATTGCGGAAATATAGCCCCTACGCGCGTAGACCTACCACCGCGAACACTACCGGATGGTCCAAACTCCACCCGGAATTCCACCGGCCGGCCCATAGGATCCGCCAAAGCGTCAGTCGTGCTGGAGCAGCCTCCCGCGCCGGGACAGCACGAAGTCCCGGAACGCCGCCGCCGGCGGCGTCAGCGGCCTGCCCGCCGCCCAGGCCAGCCCGATCGCCCGGCGCGGGCGCGGCGCCGTCACCTCCAGCTCCACCACCCCGGGTCGCGGCACCAGGGCGGGCGGCAGCAGCGCCACCCCCAGCCCGGCCGCCACCAGCCCGCGCAGCGTCTCCGCCTCCTCCCCCTCGAACGCCAGCCGCGGGACGAACCCGGCCTCCGCGCAGAAGCCGTCGGTGATCGCGCGCAGCCCGTACCCCTCCTCCAGCCCGACGAACGGCTCCTCGGCCACCTCCGCCAGCCGGATCCGGCGCCGCCCGGCCAACCGGTGGTCCGCCGGGACGACCAGGTGCAGCCGCTGCTCGTCCAGCGGGCGGGCCGCGAACACCGGGTCCTCCGGCAGCGGCGCCACCAGGCAGAGGTCCAACTCCCCGGCCCGCAGCCGCTCCAGCATCGCCGCGCCGTAGTCCTGCACGAGCTGGAACCGCACCCGGGGGTGCGCCGCGCGGAACCCCCGCAGCAGCGCCGGCACCGCGTCCGGCCCCATCGTGTGCAGGAAGCCGAAGGCCACCAGCCCCACCTCCGGATCGGCCTCCGCCCGGGCCGCCTGCGCCCCCCGCTCGACCTCGGCCAGCGCCCGCTCCACCGAGGCCAGCAGCAGCCGGCCCGCCCTGGTCAGCCGGACCGTCCGGCCCTGACGGGCCAGCAGGTCCACCCCCAGCTCCTCCTCCAGCCGGGCCACCGCGCGCGACAGCGTCGGCTGCGGCACCCCGAGCAGCGCGGCCGCCTGCGTCACGTGCTCCAGCCGGGCCACCGCCGCGAACTGCGCCAGCCGGGGCGCCAGCAGGACGGCCGGGTCCTCCGGCCCCAACCCGGCCGCCCGGTACCGCTGCTCCCCGCCGTCCACCGGCTCCGGACCCGCCATCGCGCCACCACCTCGACTCATACGCCAGTGCATCGATTGTCCCTGCTTCATGCATTGGACGCATCAACGACGGCGGGCCTACGGTCGAGGCCATGCAGCCCGCCGATACCAGGGCATCCGTGACCGTCCCGGATGCCCGGACCCCCGCTCCCGCCCCCCGCACCGCCACGGACGACCGCCTCCGCCCCGGCCTGCCCGCCTTCCGCCGCGCCAACCTCGCCCTGTTCGCCGCCGGGGTCGCCACCTTCGTCCTGCTCTACTCCACCCAGGGCCTGCTGCCGGTCCTCTCGGCCGACCTCGGGCTCACCCCCGGCCAGGCCAGCTGGACGGCCTCCGCCGCCACCCTCGGACTCGCCCTCGGGCTGCTCCCGGCGAGCGCGCTCTCCGACCGGTACGGCCGCACCGCGGTGATGACGGCCTCCACCCTCGCCGCCTCCGTCCTCGCCCTCGCCCTGCCCTTCGCACCGGACCTGACCACCCTCGTCGCGCTCCGGGTCCTCCAGGGCGCCGCCCTCGCCGGGCTCCCCGCCACCGCCATGGCCTACCTCGCCGAGGAGGTCCACCCCAGCGCCCTGGCCTCCGCGATGGGCCTGTACGTGGCCGGGAACAGCATCGGCGGCATGGGCGGCCGGCTGCTCTCCGGCTGGACGGCCGCCGCCCTCGGCTGGCGCTGGGGCCTCGCCGCCTCCGCCGTCCTGGCCCTGCTCGCCACGCTCGCCTTCCGGCTGCTGATCCCCGCCGCCCGACACTTCACGCCCGCCCCGGTGGACGCCCGCGCCCTCGCCCGCACCGTCGGCCGGCACCTGCGCAACCCGCTGCTGGTGCGGCTGTACGCGCTCGGGATGCTGTTCATGGCCGTGTTCGGCGCCGTCTACAACACCGTCGGCTACCGGCTGATCGGCGCGCCGTTCCACCTGCCCGAGTCGGTCGCCGCCTCGATCTTCGTGGTCTACCTGGTCGGCACCGGCACCTCCGCCGCGGCCGGCCGGCTCGGCGCCCGCCTCGGCCGCCGCGGCGCCCTCTACGTCGCCATCGGCGTGACCGCCGCCGGACTGTTGCTCTCGCTCGCCGACTCGCTGCTCTGCGCGCTGCTCGGCCTGGTGCTGATCACCGCCGGCTTCTTCGCCGGGCACGCCACCGCCTCGGCCGCCGTCGGCCGCACCGCCACCGAGGGCCGCGCCCAGGCCTCCGCCCTCTACCTGATCGCCTACTACCTGGGCAACAGCCTCGGCGGCACCCTCGGCGCCGACGCCTACCACGCCACCGGCTGGCCCGGCGCCGCCACCGTCGGCCTCGCCGCCATGGCCCTCGCCGCCGCCGTCACCCTCTACGCCACCCGCCGGGCGCACGTGACCCGGCACGAAAGTCGACTGGGAAGACTTTCTGCCAGGTAGACTTTCCCCATGGCAGACCTCAAGCGCCGTCGCCGCCCCCACCTGGTGTCCACGCCCGTGCGGAAGAAGGGCGTGGTCACCATCCCGCAGGAGATAAGAGAGCAGTTGGACCTCCAGGAGGGCGACCATCTGGTGGTCGCGGTGGAGGACGGCCGCATCGTGCTCACCCCCGCGTCCGTCATCCCCGACGACCAGGCGTGGTTCTGGAGCGGTGCCTGGCAGGAGAAGGAACAGGAAGTCGACGAGGCGATCGCCGCAGGCGAGCGCGGAGACGTGTTCCAGGACGGGGAGGACTTCCTGAAGTCGCTCGCCGACGAGGCGGGACTGGACTTGGGGGAGATCAAGCGCCGTGCCGACGTATGAGTCACTGGCTCACTTCCTGCGCGACTGGAAGGGCCTGACCGCGGTCCAGAAAGCCGCGTTCCTCGTCGCGGTCGCCCAGTTCGTCGCTGACCTGCGGGCCGGACAGGGCTTCCGTCGAGGCCTCCGGGTGAAGAAGATGCAAGGCCACCCGGATGTCTGGGAGATGACCTGGGCGCCGGACGGCCGCGCCACCTTCAGCTACGGAACATCCGTCCAGGACAGCGAGCCCCACATCGTCTGGCGTCGAATCGGCACCCACGACATCTTCGGCCGCCCCTGACCGGCGAATCACCGAACCGTCGCCGTAGGTTTCCTCTCGTCAGTTCGTACGAACAGCAGAGGAATCCATCATGGCCACCTTCGTCCTCGTCCCCGGCGTCCTGCACGGCGGCTGGTGGTACCGGCCGCTCACCGAGCGGCTGCGGGCGGCCGGGCACGAGGTGTACCCGGTGACGCTGAGCGGGGTCAGCGAGCGCGGCCACCTCAACCACGGGGCGATCAACCTGGACACCCACGCCCGGGACGTACTGGGCCTGCTGGAGGCCGAGCAGGTCACCGACGCCGTCCTGGTCGGGCACAGCTACGGCGGCATGGTGATCTCGGCGGTGGCGGACCGGGCGCCGGAGCGGGTCTCCGGTCTGGTCTACGCGGACGCCTTCGTGCCGCGCGACGGCGAGTCGGCCTACGCGATCGTGGACGACCTCTGGAAGCAGCGGTACCTGGCCGGGGCCGCCGCCGGCGACGGGCACACCATGGTCGGCCTCCACCCGGCCCTCGACCCGCGCGCGACCGTCCACCCGCTGGCCACCCTGCTCCAGCCGGTCCGGCTCACCGGCGCGGTGGACAAGGTCGCCCGGCGCGTCTACATCCACGCCGGGCAGTTCGACGGCACCCCGTTCACCGAGACCTACGACCGGGTCCGCGAGGACCCGTCCTGGGCCGTGCACGCGCTCCCGGTCGGCCACGACCTGGTCCGGGAGGCCCCCGAGGAGTTCCTGCGGATCATGCTCTCCGCGGCGCAGTAGCACGACCGCGGAGCGGCACGACCCCGGGCCGTGGGACGCGGCGCGACCGCGCCCCACGGCGGAAGGTCACGCGATGCGGTCGAGCACGATCGGGTTCGGGGTGAACGCGGTACCCACCGGAGCGACCTCGATACCGCCGGCGAGGGCCTCGATGGCGTACTCGTAGCGCTCGGGGGTGTCGGTGTGGAGGGTCAGCAGGGGCTGGCCGGCCACGACGGTGTCACCGGGCTTGGCGTGCATCTCGACGCCGGCCCCGGCCTGGACCGGGTCCTCCTTGCGGGCGCGGCCGGCGCCCAGGCGCCAGGCGCAGACGCCGACGGCGTAGGCGTCGAGCCCGGTGAGCACGCCGGAGGCGGGCGCGGGGATGACGTGCTGCTCGCGGGCGACCGGGAGCGGGGCGTCGACGTCGCCGCCCTGGGCGGCGATCATGCGGCGCCAGTGGTCCATCGCGGAGCCGTCGCGCAGCGCGTCCGCCGGGTCCTTGCCGTGCACGCCGGCCGCGGCGAGCATCTCGCGGGCGAGCGCGAGGGTCAGCTCGACGACGTCGGCCGGGCCGCCGCCCGCCAGCACCTCGACGGACTCCCGGACCTCCAGCGCGTTGCCCGCGGTGAGGCCGAGCGGGGTGGACATGTCGGTGAGCAGGGCGACGGTGTTGACGCCGGCGCTGGTGCCCAGGCCGACCATGGTGCGGGCGAGTTCGCGGGCGTCGTCCAGGTTCTTCATGAACGCGCCGGAGCCGACCTTGACGTCCAGGACCAGCGCGCCGGTGCCCTCGGCGATCTTCTTGGACATGATCGAGGAGGCGATCAGCGGGATCGCCTCGACGGTGCCGGTGACGTCGCGCAGCGCGTACAGCTTCTTGTCGGCCGGGGCGAGGCCGTCACCGGCCGCGCAGATGACCGCGCCGGCGTCGCGCAGCACGTCCATCATCTCGTCGTTGGAGAGCAGGGCGCGCCAGCCGGGGATGGACTCCAGCTTGTCCAGGGTGCCGCCGGTGTGGCCGAGGCCGCGGCCGGAGAGCTGCGGGACGGCGGCGCCGCAGGCGGCGACCAGCGGGGCGAGCGGGAGGGTGATCTTGTCGCCGACGCCGCCGGTGGAGTGCTTGTCGCTGGTGGGCAGCGGCAGCGCGGAGAAGTCCATCCGGACGCCGGAGCGGATCATGGCGTCGGTCCAGCGGCTGATCTCGCGCGGCCGCATGCCGTTCAGCAGGATCGCCATGGCCAGCGCGGACATCTGCTCGTCGGCGACCTCGCCGCGGGTGTAGGCGTCGATGACCCAGTCGATCTGAGCGTCGCTCAGCTCTCCGCGGTCGCGCTTGGTCCTGATGACGGAGATGGCGTCCATGCGTGCTCCCAGAGGGGTGTCAAAAAGCGTCAAAAGCGAAGAGTGCCGCGAGATGACCGGGTTCCGGCCCACTCGCGACACTCTACGCGCGTAACAATTGCAGAAGCTAGGGCCTACCGAGTGGGCCCTTACAGCCGCTCCGGCCCGAACGCGTCGGGCAGGACCTCGCTCATCGGCTTCACGCCCGAGGCCAGCTCGACCAGCAGGTCGGGCCCGCCGTGCTCGTACAGCAGCTGGCGGCAGCGCCCGCACGGCATCAGCAGCTCACCGGCGCCGTCGACGCAGGTGAAGGCGGTCAGCCGCCCGCCGCCGGAGGCGTGCAGCGCGGACACCAGCCCGCACTCGGCGCACAGCCCCAGCCCGTACGAGGCGTTCTCGACGTTGCAGCCGGTGACCACCCGTCCGTCGTCCACCAGCGCGGCCGCGCCGACCGGGAACTTGCTGTACGGGGCGTACGCGCGGCCCATCGCCTCGCGTGCCGCCTCGCGCAGCCGCTCCCAGTCGATCGCGGACGGCGCCGAGGCCGCGGGGCCGGTCACTTGCCCTGGCCCTTGCGGTAGATCTGGCCGTCCGCCTTCGGCGGCCGCAGGCGCTGCGAGGCCAGCGAGAGCACCACCAGGGTGATCACGTACGGCGTGGCGACGATCAGCGGACGCTGCACCTCGTCGGTCAGCGCGTACCAGGCGCCCAGGCCGCCCGCCACCACGAAGGAGACCACGGTCGAGGTGTACTTGCGCCGGTACAGCTGCCAGAGTGCGAACAGGCCCATCGCGATCGAGATGATCAGGATCAGCACGTGCACCGACTCCGGGTCGCGCAGCTGGAGGCTGTCGGTGAAGCCGAACAGGCCGGCACCCATGGCGAGGCCGCCGGGCATCCAGTTGCCGAAGATCATCGCGGCGAGGCCGATGAAGCCGCGGCCCAGCGTCTGGCCGTCCTTGTAGAAGTGCGCGGCGACCAGCGAGAGGTACGCGCCGCCGAGGCCCGCGAAGGCACCGGAGGCGACGACCGCCAGGTACTTGTACTTGTAGACGTTGACGCCCAGCGACTCGGCGGCGGTCGGGTTCTCACCGCAGGAGCGCAGCCGCAGGCCGAACACCGTGCGCCAGAGCGCGAAGTAGCTGACCACGATCAGCGCGGCCGCCAGCAGCACGACCACCGAGATGTTGGTGACCAGGCCGCCGAGCACGCCCGCGATGTCCGACACCAGGAACCAGTGGTGGTTCTCGATGCTCTTCAGGCCGGAGGACAGCCCGGGAACGGTGATGTACGGCAGCGGATCCGCCGGCGGGGACTGGTTCGCCCCGGCACCGGCCGAGATGTAGTCCTTGTAGTAGATCCGGTTGACGTACGCGCAGACGCCGGGGATCAGCAGGTTGATGCCGACGCCGGAGACGATGTGGTCGACGCCGAAGGTGACGGTGACGAGCGCGTGCAGCAGACCGCCGAGCGCGCCGCCGAGCATGCCGGCCAGCAGGCCGACCCACGGGTTGACCAGGTAGCCCGCCCAGGCACCGCAGAAGGTGCCGGCGACCATCATGCCTTCGAGGCCGATGTTGACCACGCCGGCCCGCTCGGACCAGAGACCGCCGAGACCGGCCATGCCGATCGGCACAGCGGCGCTGAGCGCGGCGGTGACCTGGCCGGAGGAGGTCAGCGAGTGGTTGCCGGTGGCCATGCCCACGGCGGAGAACAGCACCAGGGCGCCCGCGATCAGGAGCAGCACCACCGGCCAGGACAGCTTGCGCTTCTTCGCGGGCGCGCCCGGCGCCTTCGAACGAGCGGCAGTCGCCGTGCTCATGCGGACACCTCCTTCTTCTCAGTGGCCGCGAGCTGGGCGGCGAGCTCGGCGCCGACCTTCTGCTGCTGGCGCTTCAGGCCGTAGCGGCGCACCAGCTCGTAGGCGACGACGACGCAGATGACGATGGTGCCCTGCATGACCGAGACGATCTCGGACGGGAAGCCGCCCTGCAGGGGCAGCTGCGCGCCGGTGGCGTCCAGGAACGCGAACAGCAGGGCCGCGAACGCCATGCCGATCGGGCTGTTCCGGCCGAGCAGGGCGATCGAGATGCCCAGGAAGCCCAGGCCGGGCTGGAAGCTCTGGCCGTAGTAGAAGGAGTTCTGCAGCAGCTCGGGCATGCCGATCAGGCCGGCGATCGCACCGGAGACGGCCATCGAGATGACGACCATCTTCTTGACGTTCACGCCGGAGGCGGTCGCGGCGGACTCCGAGCGGCCGGTGGCGCGCAGGTCGAAGCCGAAGCGGGTGCGGGTCAGCACGAACTGGAAGACCACACCGACCAGGACGGCGATGAAGAGGAAGCCCCAGAGCGTGCCGCCGGCCGTCTCGATGCCGAAGAAGTGGCTCGACTGCGAGATCCGCTCGGTCTGGATCGAGTTGCTGGTGCCGCTGACCTTCGGCGCGAAGATGCCGGGGACGAGCAGCAGACCGACGATCGCGACCGCGATGGCGTTCAGCATGATGGTCGCGATGACCTCGCTGACGCCGCGATAGACCTTCAGCAGGCCGGCGATGCTCGCGTACAGGCCGCCGACCAGCATGGCGGTGACCAGCAGCAGCGGGATCTGGATGAACGCCGGCAGGTCGACCTGCGCGCCGACGTAGGCCGCGAACAGCGCCGCGACCTTGTACTGGCCCTCGACGCCGATGTTGAACAGGTTCATCCGGAACCCGAACGCGGCGGCAGCGGCGGCCAGGTAGTACGTGGTGGAGCGGTTGAGGATGTTCACCTGGCCGTCCGACTTGGTGGCGTACGTGATCATCACGTTCCACGCGTCGAACGGGTTCTTGCCCGAGGTGGCCAGCAGGACGGAGCAGATCACGAGGGAGAGCACGACCGCGAGCACCGGCGCCGCCAGTGCGAGCACGATCCGCTCACCGCTGATCCGCTGCGCCAGGCCGGGCTTGGCGGCCTTGGCTTCGGGGTTGGGACTGGTCATGTGGTTACTCCCCCGCCTGCGGGTCGTCGGCGGTGTCGGACGGGTCGGTGACCTCGGCCTCGGTGCCCTCGGCGGCGAGCGCCTGGGCGTCGGCGACGGCCTCCGGCTCGGATTCGAGGTGGCCGCTGGCCGCACCGGTCATCGCGGTGCCCAGGTCCTCGGCGGTCACGGTGGCCGGGTCGGCGTCGGCGACCAGGCGGCCCCGGTAGATGACCCGGATGGTGTCGGAGAGCCCGATCAGCTCGTCCAGGTCGGCGGAGATCAGCAGGACGGCCAGGCCCTCCCGCTGGGCGACCCGGATGTGCTCCCAGATCTGGGCCTGCGCGCCGACGTCCACACCGCGGGTGGGGTGCGCGGCGATCAGCAGCTTGGGCTGGTGGCTCATCTCGCGGCCGATGATCAGCTTCTGCTGGTTGCCGCCGGAGAGCGAGGCCGCGGTGACCTCGATGCCGGGGGTGCGGACGTCGTACTCCTCGACGATCCGCCGGGTGTCGGTCCGGGCGGCCGACGGGTCGAGCAGCATGCCCTTGGAGTTGGGCGACTCGGTGACGTGGCCGAGGATCCGGTTCTCCCAGAGCGGGGCCTCCAGCAGCAGGCCGTGCTTGTGGCGGTCCTCGGGGATGTAGCCGATGCCGGCCTCGCGGCGGGCCCGGGTCTGGGCGCCGGAGAGGTCCTGGCCGTCCAGGGTGACGGTGCCGGCGTTCAGCGGCAGCATGCCCATGATGGCCTCGACCAGTTCGGCCTGGCCGTTGCCCTCGACACCCGCGATGCCGAGGATCTCGCCCTTGTGGATGCGCAGCGAGATGTCGTCCAGGACGACGCGCTCGATGCCCTCGGCGTCGGTCTTGGCGATCCGCAGGCCCTTGACGTCGAGCATCTCGGTGGTGGTGACGGTCGACTCGCGGCTCTCCGGGGAGGGCAGCTCGGCGCCGACCATCATCTCGGCGAGCTGGCGGGCGGTGACGGCCTTCGGGTCGGCGTCGCCGACCGTGGTGCCGCGCCGGATGACGCTGATCGCGTCGGCCACCGCCAGCACCTCGTGCAGCTTGTGCGAGATGAAGATCACGGTGACGCCCTCGGACTTGAGCTCCCGGAGGTTGTCGAACAGCGCGTCGACCTCCTGCGGGACGAGGACGGCGGTGGGCTCGTCGAGGATCAGGATCTTGGCGCCGCGGTACAGCACCTTGAGGATCTCGACGCGCTGGCGGTCGGCGACGCCGAGGTCCTCGACCAGGGCGTCCGGGCGCACGCCCAGGCCGTACTGGTCGGAGATCTCCTTGATCTTCGCCTTCGCCTTGGCGCCGATGCCGTGGAGGTTCTCGCCGCCGAGGACGACGTTCTCCCACACCGTGAGGTTGTCGGCGAGCATGAAGTGCTGGTGCACCATGCCGATGCCGCGGGCGATGGCGTCGCCGGGGGTGTTGAACTCGCACGACTCGCCGTTGATCGCGATGGTGCCCTCGTCCGGCTTCTGCATGCCGTAGAGGATCTTCATCAGCGTCGACTTGCCGGCGCCGTTCTCGCCCATCAGGGCGTGCATGGTGCCGGTGCGGACGGTGAGGTTGATGTCGTGGTTGGCCACGACGCCGGGGAAGCGCTTGGTGATTCCGCGCAGTTCGACGGCCGGTGTCGCCGTCCCCGCGCTGGGGGTGCCGTCCTTGCGCAGGGGGACGGGGTCGGATGCGGTGATGGCGATCTCCTGGTGGTCTGGAGGCGCGTCGTTGCGCTGGAGGGCCAAGGGGGAAGACGGGGGGACGGGACGGGGCCCGGGGGTACGCGTTGAGCGCACCCTGCCGGGCCCCTCCCGTGAATGTCGATCATCGCGCTGCCGGGCAGGCGGCAGGCGCTGTCGCGTCCGAGACGCGCGGTCCTTACTGGACCGGCGCGGTCGGGATGGTGGTCGCGCCGCTCTTGATGGCGTCGGCGGCGGCCTTCAGCTTGTCCTGGATGTCGTCGATCTTGCCGCCGGTGGTGGCGAGCGAGACACCGTCGGCCTTGAGGTCGAACAGCTTGATGCCGGTGAAGGGGTTGCCCTTCTTGACCGACTCGATGTACGAGAACACCGCGGTGTCGACGTTCTTGACCATCGAGGTCATGATGCTGTTCTTGTACTTCGCCAGGGCCGGCTGGGCGGCCTGGTCGGAGTCGACACCGATGGCCAGGGCGCCCTGCTTGTTGGCGACGGCCTCGATGGCACCGTTGCCGGAGGAGCCGGCGGCGGTGTAGATGACGTCCGCGCCCTTGTCGAGCTGGCCCTGCGCGGCTTCCTTGCCCTTGTCGGGCGAGTTGAAGCCGGTGAAGTCCGGCGGGGTGGTCAGGTAGGTGGTCTCGACCACCATGTTCGGGTCGACGGACTTCACACCCGCCTTGTAACCGGCCTCGAACTTCTTGATCAGCTCGGTCTGCACACCGCCGATGAAGCCGACGTGCTTGGCCTTCGACTTGTTCGCGGCAGCGACACCGGCCAGGTACGAACCCTCCTGCTCGGCGAAGAGCAGCGAGGTCACGTTGGACGGCTGGTCCTTGCTGTTCGAGTCGATGATCGCGAACTTGACGTTCGGGTTGTCCTTGGCGACCTTCGTGACCGCGTCCTGGTAGACGAAGCCGACCGCGATGACGGTCTTGTAGCCGGCGTCGACCAGGTTCTTGAGGCGGGTCTCCTTGTCGGCCTCGGCCTCACCGGACTTGGCCTCGGCCTCGGTCACGGAGACACCCAGGTCGGCCTTCGCCTTGTCGAGGCCACGGGCGGCGGAGTCGTTGAACGACTGGTCGCCACGACCGCCGATGTCGTAGGCCATGCCGACCTTGAGCGAACCGTCGCCCGAGCCGGAGGCGGTGTTGCTGTCGTTGCTCTTTGCGCCGCAAGCGGCGAGCGAGGCCATGCCCAGGGAACCCGAGAGCACAACCGCGGCGAGCTTCATTGAACGGCGCAAGGGAGTTTCTCCTTCTGACACGCAACCGTTTGGCGTGGTCGGTCGCCACCGTAACGCGCGTAGAACACGGTTGTGTTACGGGGTGCCGGAGCATTCGGGTTGTTATCAAACCGTGGTCTGAAGCCCGTCCCGAGGCCATTTCCCCTGCGCGGACGGTGGTCCGGGGTTGATTTCGGCCCAGTTTACGGAACTGCCGCCGCGCCCCCGGCCACCGGCCGATCAGCCGCGGGCCGGACGGGCCGGCCCGCGGGTCCGCGCCTCAGTCGCCGTCCTCCGCCAGGGCCAGCGCCGCGAACAGCTCCGCGCCGATGCCGATCGCCCGCTCGTCCACGTCGAACCGGCCCTGGTGCAGGTCCCGGACGGTGGTGTCACCGGGGGCTCGGACGCCCAACCGGGCCAGCGCGCCCGGGGCGTGCTCCAGGTACCAGGAGAAGTCCTCGCCGCCCAGGCTCTGCTCGGTGCCCTCCACCACCTGCCGGCCGCCGGGCCGATCGGCCTCCGGGTACTCAGGAGCCGGTGCTCCGTAGCCGAACCGGGCGTTCATCACCTCGTCCAGGAGCGCGACCGAGACCGCCTCGTTGACCACCGGCGGCACCCCGCGGTGGTAGTCCAGCGTCCACTTGGCCCGGTAGGTCTCGGCGAGCTTGGCGATCAGCTCGTGCAGCAGGTCGGGCGCCTCGCGCCAGCCGTCCAGCTCCAGGCAGCGGACGGTGCCCTCCAACTCGGCGTGCTGGGGGATGACGTTGGCCGCGGAGCCGGAGGCGATCCGGCCCCAGACCAGGCTGACGCCCCAGCGCGGGTCCATCCGTCGGGCCAGCGCGCCGGGGAGGTCGGCGGCCATCCGGGCGATCGCGGTCACCAGATCGGTGGTCAGGTGCGGACGGGCGGTGTGCCCGCCGGGGCCGTCCAGGTGCAGGACCAGGCGGTCGCAGGCCGAGGTGATCGCCCCGGCGCGCAGGGCGATCCGGCCGACCTCCACCTTCGGGTCGCAGTGCACCGCGAAGATCCGGTCGACGCCGTCCATCCCGCCGGCCTTGATCACGTCCAGCGCGCCGCCGGGCATGACCTCCTCGGCCGGCTGGAACACCAGCCGGACCGGTCGGCGCAGTTCACCGGTGCGGGCCGCCTCGGCCAGCACGAGGCCGGCGCCGAGCACCACCGAGGTGTGCACGTCGTGGCCGCAGGCGTGGGCCCGGCCGGGGACGGTCGAGCGGTACGGCACATCGGTCTTGGCGTCGTCGATCGGCAGCGCGTCGATGTCGGCCCGGAAGGCCAGGAGTCCGGTGCCCGGGGCGGTGCCGGCCGGGACGATGTCGACGAGCAGGCCGGTGCCGCCGGGCAGCACCCGGGGTTCGAGGCCCGCTTCGACCAGCCGGTCGCGCAGCAGCCCGGTGGTGCGGAACTCCTGGCGGCCCAACTCCGGGTGCCGGTGCAGATCACGACGGAAGGCGATCAGCTCGGGCTCCAGCGCCGCGACCCGGTCACGCAGTTCGACAGCGGGGCGTGCGGCGGCGAGAGTGGCGCCCGGCTGAGCGGGCTCAGGACGGTTCATCTCCCCAAGCGTAGGCCCGTTGGGGGGATTTGGCCCGACTTCCGGAAAATTAGTCCCCGGATGGGCGCATACCGGCCGGACAGGTGGGTATGACATCTCGTTTCAGCCGCCTTCCCCGGGTTGCTTGCCCTGTGCAACGATCACCCCGGCCGGCGGTCACGGCCGCCATCACCTCGACGGAATCCGGCTGTTGACGGCCGTTCAGCCGGTGCTCAGAAGCGCTCCACCGGGTCGTACGTCCCCCACACCCCGCGCAGCGCGTCGCACACCTCGCCGACGGTGGCCCGGGCGGCCAGCGCGTCCTTCATCGGGTACAGCACGTTCTCCGGGCCCTCGGCCGTACGGCGCAACGCGTCCAGCGCCCGGGTGACGGCGCCGGCCGAGCGCCCGGCCCGCAGCCGGGCCAGCCGTTCGGCCTGCTGCCGTTCGATCGCCGGGTCCACCCGCAGCGGCCGGTAGGGCTCCTCCGTGTCCGACCGGAAGCGGTTGACGCCGACCACGGTCCGCTCGCCCGAGTCGGTCTGCTGCTGGAGCCGGTAGGCGGTGCGCTCGATCTCCCCCTTCTGGAAGCCCTGTTCGATCGCGGCGACCGCGCCGCCCCGGTCCTCGACCCGGTCCATCAGCGCCAGCACGGCGGACTCCAGTGCGTCGGTGAGCGACTCGACGGCGTACGAACCGGCGAACGGGTCGACGGTGGCGGTCACGTCGGTCTCGTGGGCGAGCACCTGCTGGGTGCGCAGGGCCAGCCGGGCGGCCTTCTCGGTGGGCAGCGCGATCGCCTCGTCGTAGCCGTTCGTGTGCAGCGACTGGGTGCCGCCGAGCACCGCGGCGAGCGCCTGCACCGTGACCCGGGCCAGGTTCACCTCCGGCTGCTGGGCCGTGAGCTGCACCCCCGCGGTCTGGGTGTGGAAGCGCAGCGTCTGCGAGCGGGGATCGCGCGCGCCGAAGACGTCGCGCATGATTCTGGCCCAAATCCTGCGCGCGGCACGGAATTTGGCCACTTCCTCCAACAGGGTCGTCCGGGCCACGAAGAAGAAGGAGAGCCGGGGGGCGAAGTCGTCCACGGCCATCCCGGCGGCGATCGCGGTCCGGACGTAGGCGATGCCGTTGGCCAGGGTGAAGGCGACCTCCTGCACGGGGTCGGCGCCGGCCTCGGCCATGTGGTAGCCGGAGACGGAGATGGTGTTCCAGCGCGGGATCTCGGCCCGGCAGTACCGGAACAGGTCGGCGACCAGCCGCAGCGAGGGCTGCGGCGGGAAGATGTACGTGCCGCGGGCGATGTACTCCTTCAGCACGTCGTTCTGGACCGTGCCGGTGAGCCCCGCCGGGGCCACCCCCTGGGCCTCGCCGACCAGCCGGTAGAGCAGCAGCAGCGGGGCGGCGGGCGCGTTGATGGTCATCGAGGTCGACACCGCGCCGAGCGGGAGGCCCTCGAAGAGCACCGCCATGTCCTCCACGCTGTCCACCGCCACGCCCACCCGGCCGACCTCGCCGGCCGCGAGCGGGGCGTCCGAGTCGTAGCCCATCTGGGTGGGCAGGTCGAAGGCGACCGACAGTCCGGTGCCGCCGCCCGCGATCAGCTGCCGGTAGCGGGCGTTGGACTCGGCGGCGGTGCCGAAGCCCGCGTACTGGCGCATCGTCCAGGGCCGGCCGGTGTACATCGTCGGGTGGACGCCCCGGGTGTACGGGTACTCCCCCGGCCGGCCCAGCCGGGCCGCCGGGTCCCAGCCGGCCAGCGCCTCCGGGCCGTACAGCGGCTCGATCGGGAGGCCCGACTCGGAGAGCCGGGCCGGCTCCGGGGGGCGGCCCGGCTCGGCGCGGCGCGGTTCGGCTGCCATGGGTCCCTCCAGGGGTCGGCCGGCACGGGTCCTCGCAATGTAGGACGCGACCGGCTGCCCGGGGCCGCGACGCGGTTGAGATGATCGGGTGAACGACCGGATGAGCCCCAGGGAGTGGCAATGACCGAGCAGAAGGTGGCCGTGGTCACCGGTGCCAGCAGCGGAATCGGTGCGGCGACCGCCCGCCGGCTGGCCGCCGAGGGCTTCGAGGTGGTGCTGACCGCCCGCCGCACCGAGCGGATCGAGGCACTCGCCAAGGAGATCGGCGACCGCGGCGGTTCGGCGCGGGCGTACACCGTGGACGTCACCGACCGGGCCGCCGTGGACGCCTTCGCGGCCGGGGTCGGCCGGGTGGACGTCCTGGTGAACAACGCCGGCGGCGCGATCGGCGCCGAGACCGTCGAACACGGCGACCCGGCCGACTGGCGGGCGATGTACGAGGTGAACGTCCTCGGCGTGCTGCACATGACGCAGGCGCTGCTGCCGGCCCTGCGGGCCACCGGCGACGGCACCGTGCTGGTGCTCTCCTCGACCGCCGCGCTGACCGCGTACGAGGGCGGCGGCGGGTACGTCGCCGCCAAGCACGCCGCGCACACCATCGCGGCCACCCTGCGGCTGGAGCTCTGCGGGGAACCGATCCGGGTGATCGAGATCGCGCCCGGCATGGTGAAGTCCGAGGGCTTCGCCGTCACCCGCTTCCGGGGCGACGAGGAGAAGGCCGCCGCCGTGTACGCGGGCGTGGCCGAGCCGCTGACCTCGGAGGACGTCGCGGACACCGTGGCGTGGACGGTCACCCGCCCGGCGCACGTCAACATCGACCTGCTGGTGGTCCGCCCCCGGGCACAGGCCGCCAACCACAAGGTCCACCGCGGCTGACCCGGGCCCGGCGGGCGGCCGGGGGGCCATGATCGAACGGGTCGTACCCCAGTGGTACACACGTGCGATGAACACCTTCCGGGCCGCCCGCCCACGCGTCCTGCTGACCGCCCTGGCGGCAGGCACCCTCCTCCTCGCCACCGCGTGCGACGACACCGCCAAGCCCGCGCAGGACCAGGCCGCCGGCACCTCCGCGCCCGCCGCCGCGAGCCCGGCCGCCACCCCGGCGCCGACCGCCCGGCCCACCGGCGAGGCCGACCCGGCCCTCAAGCCCTTCTACGGCCAGCAGATCACCTGGGCGGACTGCCCGGCCGACCCCAAGGCCGTCCAGGCCAAGATCGACACCTCCGGGATGCGGTGCGGCAAGCTGCACGTCCCGCTCGACTACGCCGCCCCCGCCACCGACGCGATCGACCTCGCGCTGATCAAGTACCCGGCCGCCAAGCCGGACCAGCGGGTCGGCTCGCTGATGGTCAACCCCGGCGGCCCGGGCGGCTCCGGCGTCGAGATGGTCGAGTACGGCGCCAAGGACTTCGTCGGCGCCCTGCACGACCGCTTCGACGTGATCGGCTTCGACCCCCGCGGCACCGGCAACAGCTCCCCGGTCGTCTGCTACGACGACAAGCAGCACGACGCCCTCAACCAGCTGGACGAGCCGCTGGACCCGGCCGAGCGCAAGGCCGCGCACGTCAAGCAGTCCACCGACCACGCCGCCGCCTGCCAGGCGAAGTCCGGCAGGCTGCTGCCCTTCGTCGGCACCCGCAACACCGCCCGCGACCTGGACGTGCTGCGGGCCGTCGTCGGCGACAAGAAGCTCAACTACCTGGGCGTCTCCTACGGCACCTACCTCGGCGCCCTCTACGCGGAGGAGTTCCCGAAGAACACCGGCCGGCTGGTCCTGGACGGCGCCGTCGACCCCGCCCAGGACACCCTGGACCACGGCGTCGACCAGCAGATCGGCTTCGAGAAGTCCTTCGAGCGCTTCGCCGCCGACTGCGTGGCGAACCACGCCGACGAGTGCCCGCTCGGCAAGGACAAGGACGCCGCCGCCAAGAAGGCCGCCGACTTCCTCGACGGCCTCCACGACAACCCGCTGACCACCAAGGACGGCCGCAAGCTCGGCCGCGACCTGGGCTGGACCGGCACCATGTCGATGCTCTACGGCGACGAGAAGACCTCCTGGCAGTACCTGCGGGTCGGCCTCGCCATGGCGATGAAGATGAAGCGCGGCGACGTGCTGATGGCCTTCGCCGACGACTACAACGGCCGCGACGAGAACGGCCACTACAGCCCGATGGAGGAGTCCAACGGCGCGATCGGCTGCGCCGACGCCGCCCGCCCGGCGCCGACCCCCGAGCACGCCCAGGCGGCCGTGGCCCGGCTGCTCGCCGAGGCCCCGCTGCTCTCCAAGGGCGTCACGGTGGCGGACTACAGCGAGCCGGGCTGCGCCTACTGGCCGTTCCGGACCCCGGAGAAGCCGCACACCGTCCGCGCCGAGGGCAGCGCCCCGATCCTGGTGGTCGGCTCCACCGGCGACCCGGCCACCCCGTACGCCTCGGCCGAGGCCCTGGCCAAGGGCTTCGCCGACGCCACCCTGCTGACCCGGGTCGGCGAGGGCCACGGCGCGTTCGGCAAGGGCAACACCTGCATCGACCGGGCCCTGGAGGCCTACCTGACCGAGGGCACCATGCCGGCCGCGGGCACCCGCTGCACCTGACGTGACCACGGCGTTCGCCGGACGGCGGCGCCGGGAGGGCAGCGGGACACGGGCAGCAGAGCGGGCAGGAGAGCGGGAGGGCGCTGACGCACAAGTGTCAACGTCACAACTTGATAGCTCGTCCGGATGAATTCGGCGTGCGCCCTCCCCAACTGATGACCGCTCAACTACCTTGGAGTCACTGCCCGACCGGCGCCGAGCGCCCCGCCGCAGCCCCATACTTCAGCTGCCCCACCCACCCCACTTCACCGGCACCTTCCCGCCCTCACGAGGAGGACCCGCTGGCCAGCGACATCCCGTCACCGCGGCTCGACGTCAGAACAGAGCCGACACTCCTCGGGCTGCACCGCTTCAACGAGGCCGACGCCGGTGCCGCCGAGGAGGCCCTCCTGGCCTGCTGCGGCAGCCACCGCTGGGCCCTGCGGCTCACCGCCCACCGGCCCTACCCCGACATAGAGTCCCTGCTGGCAGCCGCCAGCGAGGCCTCCTACGACCTCCGCCCGGCCGACCTCGCCGAGGCCCTGGCCGACGAGAGCTGGATGCCGCAGCCCCTGCTCGGCATGCGGGCCCCCGGCAGCCAGGCCGCCCACACCGCGCTGCGGGCGGCGCACGCCGCCTACGAGGCCCGCTTCGGCCACGTCTTCGTGGTCTGCCTGGAGGGCGTCGTCCCGGAGGAGATGCTCGACACCGTGCTCTCCTCCATCCGCACCCGACTGGCCAACGACCCGGACGAGGAGCGGCTGATCGCGGCGGACGAGCTCCGCCGGATCGCCCTCACCAGGCTGGAGCACCTGGTCGCCACCCACTCGGAGGCCGGAGCGCGCTGAGCCGCCGCACGCCCCGTCAGTCCGGGCGGATCCGCCCGAACGGATGAATCCGGACCACCCGCGCCCCGCACCCTCCGGTGCGGGGCGCGGTCGTGTCGTCACCCGGAGTACCGAACGCTGCCCCGGTTCCCGTCCTACTAGGCCAGAAGTGCCTGATTGATCACACCTGGGCCCCCCGGAGGCGGCACGCGAGTAGGCGTCGATAGGATGCTCGCGGCCGGTGGACCGTACCTGGCCGGGCTGACCGACACCGAAGCCGGCCGAGCCCCCAATCGCTTCCGGAGGGTTTTTCCGTGCCGGCTGGAACGCTGTACCGCGGCCGGGAAGGCATGTGGAGCTGGGTGGCTCATCGAGTCACCGGCGTCCTCATCTTCTTCTTCCTGTTCGCCCACGTCCTGGACACCGCCCTGGTGCGAGTGTCGCCGGAGTCCTACGACACCGTCATCCAGACGTACAAGACTCCCCTCGTGAACCTGATGGAGTACGGCCTGGTGGCCGCCATCCTGTTCCACGCCCTGAACGGCCTGCGCGTCGTCGCGGTGGACTTCTGGTCCAAGGGCCCGAAGTACCAGAAGCAGATGCTCTGGAGCGTCGTCGGAGTCTGGGTCGTCCTGATGGCCGGCTCCTTCTACGGGATCCTGCAGCACACGCTGATCTCCTGGTTCGGGAAGTGAGCTGAGACATGTCCACGGAGTACTCCGACGCCATCGTCGTCCCGTCCAAGCAGGCGCACACCGGCAAGGGCCTCGGCACCGGCAACCCTGCCGACGCGTTCGTCATCGAGCCGCCGCGCAAGCGGACGCCGAAGACCCCGCGCCGCACCCGCACCAACTTCGAGATGCTGGCCTGGCTCTTCATGCGCCTGTCCGGTGTCGTCCTGGTCGTGCTGATCCTCGGTCACCTGCTGATCATGCTGGTGCTCGACGGCGGCGTCTCCAAGATCGGCTTCGCCTTCGTGGCCGGCCGCTGGGCCTCGCCGTTCTGGCAGGGCTGGGACCTGCTGATGCTCTGGCTCGCCATGCTGCACGGCGCCAACGGCATGCGTCAGGTCATCAACGACTACGCCGAGAAGGACTCGACCCGGCTCTGGCTCAAGGGGCTCATGGGTACCGCCACGGTCTTCACCGTGCTGCTCGGGACCCTGGTGATCTTCACCTTCGACCCCAACATCTGAGCCGCGAGCACCATCGACCATCGGCAGAGGCCAGAGGCGAGTTAACCCCCCATGCAGATTCACCAGTACGACACCGTCATCGTCGGCGCCGGCGGCGCCGGCATGCGCGCGGCCATCGAGTCCACGCAGCGCAGCCGCACCGCCGTCCTGACCAAGCTCTACCCGACCCGGTCCCACACCGGCGCGGCCCAGGGCGGCATGTGCGCCGCCCTGGCCAACGTCGAGGAGGACAACTGGGAGTGGCACACCTTCGACACGGTCAAGGGCGGTGACTACCTGGTCGACCAGGACGCCGCCGAGATCATGTGCAAGGAGGCCATCGACGCGGTCCTCGACCTGGAGAAGATGGGTCTGCCCTTCTCCCGCACCGAGCAGGGCCGGATCGACCAGCGCCGCTTCGGCGGCCACTCCCGCAACCACGGCGAGGCCCCGGTCCGCCGCTCGTGCTACGCGGCCGACCGCACCGGCCACATGATCCTCCAGACGCTGTTCCAGAACTGCGTCAAGCACGGCGTCGAGTTCTTCAACGAGTTCTACGTCCTCGACCTGCTCATCAACGACGGCAAGACCTCCGGCGTCGTCGCCTACGAGCTGGCCACCGGCGAGATCCACGTCTTCCAGGCCAAGTCCGTCGTGTTCGCCTCCGGCGGCACCGGCAAGTTCTTCAAGGTCTCCTCCAACGCCCACACCCTCACCGGTGACGGCCAGGCCCTGGTCTACCGCCGCGGCCTGCCCCTGGAGGACATGGAGTTCTTCCAGTTCCACCCGACGGGCATCTGGCGGATGGGCATCCTGCTCACCGAGGGCGCCCGCGGCGAGGGCGGCATCCTGCGCAACAAGGACGGCGAGCGCTTCATGGAGCGCTACGCCCCCGTCATGAAGGACCTCGCGTCCCGTGACGTCTGCTCCCGCGCGATCTACACCGAGATCCGCGAAGGCCGCGGCTGCGGGCCCGAGGGCGACCACGTCTACCTCGACCTCACCCACCTGCCGCCGGAGCAGCTGGACGCCAAGCTCCCGGACATCACCGAGTTCGCGCGCACCTACCTCGGCATCGAGCCCTACACGGACCCGATCCCGATCCAGCCCACCGCGCACTACGCCATGGGCGGCATCCCGACCAACGTCGAGGGTGAGGTCCTGCGCAACAACACCGACATCGTCCCGGGCCTGTACGCGGCCGGCGAGGTCGCCTGCGTGTCCGTGCACGGCGCCAACCGCCTCGGCACCAACTCGCTGCTGGACATCAACGTGTTCGGCCGTCGCGCGGGCATCGCCGCCGCCGACTACGCCAACGCGCACGAGTTCGTCGAGCTGCCCGAGAACCCGGCCGAGAAGGTCCAGGCCCTGGTCGACGGCCTGCGCGAGTCCACCGGCACCGAGTCCGTGGGGCAGATCCGCAAGGAGCTGCAGGAGACCATGGACACCAACGCGATGGTGTACCGCACCGGCGCCACCCTGAAGCAGGCGGTCGAGGACATCGCCGCGCTGCGGGAGCGCTACAAGAACGTCTCCATCCAGGACAAGGGCTTCCGCTACAACACGGACCTCCTGGAGGCCGTCGAGCTGGGCAACCTGCTCGACCTGGCCGAGGTGCTGGCCGTCTCCGCGCTGGCCCGCGAGGAGTCGCGCGGCGGCCACTACCGCGAGGACTTCCCGACCCGTGACGACGTGAAGTTCATGCAGCACACCATGGCGTACCAGGAGGTCGCCGCCGACGGCAGCACCTCCATCCGCCTCGACTACAAGCCGGTCGTCACGACCCGCTACCAGCCGATGGAGCGTAAGTACTGATGAGCACTCCGACCGTGGAGAAGCACTCGGCCGCTCTGGACGCGGTCGAGGCCGGCGCCGTCCAGCCGATCACCGTCACCTTCCGGATCCGCCGGTTCAACCCGGAGGAGCACCCGGACCCGGTGTGGGTCGACTACCAGCTGACGATGGACCCGAAGGAGCGCATCCTCGACGCGCTCAACAAGATCAAGTGGGAGCAGGACGGCACCCTCACCTACCGCCGTTCCTGCGCCCACGGCATCTGCGGCTCCGACGCCATGCGGATCAACGGCCGCAACCGGCTGGCGTGCAAGACCCTCGTCAAGGACGTCAACCCGGAGAAGCCGATCACGATCGAGGCCATCAAGGGCCTCACGGTCCTCAAGGACCTGATCGTGGACATGGACCCGTTCTTCCAGGCGTACAAGGACGTCATGCCGTTCCTCATCACCAAGGGGAACGACCCGACCCGCGAGCGCCTGCAGTCCGCCGAGGACCGCGAGCGCTTCGACGACACCACCAAGTGCATCCTGTGCGCCGCGTGCACGTCGTCCTGCCCGGTGTTCTGGAACGACGGCCAGTACTTCGGCCCGGCCGCGATCGTCAACGCGCACCGCTTCATCTTCGACTCGCGTGACGAGGGCGCCGAGCAGCGCCTGGAGATCCTCAACGACCGTGAGGGCGTGTGGCGCTGCCGCACCACCTTCAACTGCTCCGAGGCCTGCCCGCGCGGCATCGAGGTCACCAAGGCGATCCAGGAAGTGAAGCGGGCGCTGGTCACCCGCCGCTTCTGAGCCCTGCCTGAGCAAGAACGGTGAAGGCCCCGTCCGGTCGGACGGGGCCTTCACCGTTGTCGGATCAGTTCAGCGGGCCGAGGTCGTCGGCGTCGGTCCAGCCGCTGTACATCACCAGGTGCCGGTCGGCCGTGACGGCCCACAGGTCCGGCTTTCCGTCGCCGTCCGCGTCGCCCGAGCTGCCGAGGGTCGGGTACGCGGCCACGGTGAAGCCGCTCGCGACGACGTCCGCCTTCGGGTCGGCGAGGGCGGAGAAGTCGAAGGTCCCGTCGGCCTTCTTCGGGATCGGGTAGGCGTGCAGCTCGCCGGTGGCCCGGTCACGGGCCCAGAGGGCGAGGTTGCCGGCCGCGTCCGGGCCGGGGGCGACCAGGTCGTAGCCGCTCCAGGTGCCGGAGGTGGTGAGCTTGCGGACCTTCTGGAGGCCGAAGGTGAACTCGCCGCCGGCGTGCAGCCACAGGTCGCCGTTCTCCAGCGTCAGCAGCGACGGGGAGGTGGCGTCGGTCACCGGGCCGAACGCGACGACCTGGTCGGCCTTGGACCAGTCGCTCGCGTAGTCGGCGGGGCAGGACGCGGCCGCCCCCGCGTCGTCCACACAGCGGGTCGAGCGCCTCGCGCCCGACCAGCCCTGGGTGAACGAGCCGTAGTCGAAGTTCCGGTACAGGTACAGGTACCCGTCGCCCGGCTTGTGGACGAAGATGTCGTCCGAAGACGGCGCGTGGGACTTGGACCAGCCACGGTGGGCCACCTGCAGCTGCGCCCAGCTGCCGTCGCGCGGAGACCGGTTGGCCGCGATCGTGGTGGCCGGCGTGGCGTCGGGAGCGTTGACGGCGACGAACTGCAGGTTGCCCTGGGCGTCCGGCAGCAGGATGTCCGCGACACCGTCCCCGTCCACGTCGCCGAGGGTCTTCGGCGGGTTGGGGTTCGACGGCGCGTAGAAGGTGTAGGTCGTCCGGCCGACGTTGCCCGCATTGTCGATCACGTTGACGACGAGGTTGTTGGTGCCCCAGCCCAGAGCCTTGAGGTCGATCTTCGCGGCACCGTCGGCATCCGGCTCGACCGCCCCCGGCGAGTTGCAGTCGCTCCCGGCGTAGGTCCAGCCGTACTGGAAGCAGGCGACACCGGAGGCCTCGCCGCCCGCGGGGACCGGGTCGGCGCCCTTGAGGACGAAGGTCCCCTTCTGGCCCGCGTACTTGGTGGCGGTGCCGCTCGTCGGGAAGTCGGTCGAGGAGACCGTGACGGTCGGGCTCGTGGTGTCCACCGTGAAGTGGCAGTCCGCTGACTGGGCGGAGGTCTGGGTCCCCTGCAGCGCCCAGGCGTGCCACGCGTAGCTGTGTCCGTCCACCAGTCCGGGGACGGTGAGCCCGGCGGACGGCTGGCCGTACGTCTGGGCCTGGCCGGTGAACACCGGGTCCTCGGCACCCGTGGTCACGTCCCAGACGCCGAACTTGACGGCCTCCCCGGTGACCTTGGCGCTGAGCGTCGGGCCGTTCACGGACAACCCGATCCAGGTCGGGTCGGCGGTCGAGTCGCAGGCGGCGGTCTGGTACGTGGCTCCCTGGGCGGTGCCGAGGACGGCCGGCCCCGTATCGGCCACGGCCGCCGTCGGTGTGGTGAGCAGGCCGGCCGCGATCGCCGCCGCGGTGGCCCCGCCGAGTCTGCGGGCATGCCGGAGTGTCATGGATGTCCCCCTGTGGTCGACCGAATCGCCTCACATCGAAGCGGTGTGGATCTTCCCAGCAGGGACTGACAGCGGCCAAGGGGATTTCAGTCGGCCACCGGGGTGCGGCGGGTGGCGCGCAGGCCGCGGAGGCCGATGGCGCCGACGGCGATGCCGAGGGCGAAGGAGGTGACGGCGAGGAGGAGGTGGATCCAGAAGAAGGCGGTGGGCTGGGAGTGGTCGCCGTTGGTGAAGGCCTGGCCGCCGGAGTCCTTCCACAGGTTCTTGACGAAGGTGGTCCAGATGATGACCGACCAGACTCCGAAGGCGGTCAGGAACCAGGAGGTGCGGCGGCTCAGCTTCATGGGTGGTCCTCGGCGGGGGTGTGAAGACGGTGTGCGTCCCCAGTATGCGCGGGCCGCCGATCGGCGTACGGCGGGCCCCTCCTGCGGAGGACGGGACCGGCGCGGCGGACGCCCGGGGCCCGGAATGGGTACGGTCTGCTGGTGTCCACACCCCGTCACACGTTCGCGCGCCTGTGCGCCGCGGTCACCGCGTCCCTTCCGGTCCTGCTCGCCGCCCCGGTGGCGTTCGCGACCCCGCAGCAGCCCCCGCCGGCCGCGGTCGGCGGTGAGCGGCTGGGGACCCCCGGGGTGCAGGTCGCCCCGCTGGCGGGTGCCCCGGCGCTGCCGACCGACCTCACCGGCCAGTCCTGGATAGTCTCCGACGCCACGTCGGGAGAGGTGCTGGCGTCCTACAACCCGCACCTCAAGCTGCCTCCGGCCAGCACCCTGAAGATCCTCTTCGCGGACACCGTGCTGCCCAAGTTCGACCGCAACGCGGTGCACCGGGTCGCCGACGAGGAGATCACCGGGATCGGCGCCGGCAGCAGCCTGGTCGGCATCAAGGAGAACCTGGACTACCGGGTCGAGGACCTGTGGCGCGGGGTGTTCCTGAGCTCGGGCAATGACGCCGTGCACGTCCTGTCGCACATGAACGGCGGGATCCCGCAGACCGTCGCCGAGATGCAGACGCGCGCCGAGGCGCTGCAGGCGAGGGACACCAGGGTGATCTCCCCGGACGGCTACGACATGGACGGCCAGGTCTCCTCGGCGTACGACCTGTCGCTGTTCGCCCGGGCCGGTCTGCGCAACGCGGACTTCCGGATGTACTGCGCCACCCGGGACGCGATGTTCCCGGGGGCCGTCGACAAGAACACCGGTCAGCGCGGCAGCTTCGGGATCGCCAACACCGACCGGCTGCTCGGCAAGTACCCGGGCCTGATCGGGGTGAAGAACGGCACCACCACGAACGCGGGCTCGACCTTCGTGGGCGCCGCCGAGCGCGACGGGCGGACCCTGCTGGTGACGGTGATGCACCCGGCGAGCTACCAGAAGGTGTACGACGAGACGGCCGCCCTGCTGGACTGGGGCTTCGCCGCGGCCGGCAAGGTCCAGCCGGTGGGCCGGCTGGTCGACGAGCTGCCGCCGGGCGGCGCCGAGCCGACCGGTCAGGCCGGCGCGGCGACGGGCACTCCCGCGCCGCCGCCGCACCCTTCGGCGGGAGCCGCCAAGCCCGCCGCGGCACCCTCCGCCGGGGGTGACGGGCTCGGCCTGCTCGGCTGGTCGGCCGTCGTCCTGGCGGGGGCGGGGGCCGGGTACGGCGCGCTGGTGCTGTGGCGTCGCCGTCCGGCGGGCTGATCCGCCGCCGTACGGGCGGGCCCGGCCTCAGCCCTGGGGCCGGGCCCCGCCGTCCTCGGCGGCCTTGTGCTCCGAGCTCTTCTCGACCACCGTCTCCCGCTCCGCCGCCTCGGCCTTGTCGGCGGCCTCCAGCAGTGCCCGGCCGTGCGCCCTGGTCCGTTCCCGGGCGGCGGCCGGGTCGGCCGTGGCCGTCCAGGCCACGCAGTACATCAGCAGCCGGCAGACGAAGTTGATCCACAGCAGCAGGGCCACCGGTGTGGCGAAGGCCCCGTAGAGGCTCCGCCCGGCGACCGAGCCGAGGTAGGAGGCGAGCAGGGCCTTCAGCAGTTCGAAGCCGACCGCGCCGATCAGCGCGCCCTGCAGGAGGCTCCGGCGGCGCTGGCCGGTGATCCCGGGGAACGGCGCCAGCAGGTAGGCGAACAGCAGGGTGTCGCACGCTATGGCGATCAGCACGCCGACCCCGGTCAGCAGGTAGCCGCTGCCGAGGCCGATCGCACCGGCGATCCGCCCGGCCAGGGTGGTCCCGGCGGCGGAGGCGGCCAGCGAGAACAGCGACACCAGGCCGAGGCCGCCCAGCACGGCGACGTCCCAGGCCTTGCGCAGCACCGGGTTGGCGTCCTCGTCGGGCAGTTGCCACACGTCCCGGATCGAGGTGCGCATGGTGTCCACCCAGCCGAGGCCGGAGACCAGCAGCAGTGCCCCGCCGACGAGTCCGACGGTGCCCGCGCTGGACACCAGGGACGGCAGGTTGAGCGCGTCCGAGATGCCCGGCAGCTGGTCGGAGATGCGGGTCTGGAGGTCGTGCACCTGGCTGTCGCTGAGCGTCGCGACGGCGATCGCCAGGCCCACGGTGAGCAGCGGGAAGAGGGCCAGGAAGCCGAAGAAGGTGACGGCACCGGCCAGCCGGTTGCCGCGGGCGGCGGTGAAGTACTCGTACACCCGGTAGGGGCGGCTGCGCAGCACCCGGGAGACGAGCGGGCCGATGACCGGGAGGCGGGTCAGGAAGTCCACCCGACCGGTTATACCGGTCCGTCCCCCGAATGGCCGTCAGGCGCGGGGCGGATCCCCGGTCCCGGGAGGTCCGCTGACGGGCCGACGGCCGCTACCTCCGGACGAGCCGGCGGGCCTTGGCGAGGGCCCGGACGGCCTGGTAGGCGCCGTAGCGGCCGTGGCTGAGCAGTTCGGTGCGCACGCCGTCGACGCCGGCCGGGGGCCGGTAGCCGGCCGGGCGCAGCCGGGCGCAGTGGTCGGCGGCGCGGCGGAAGTACTCGCGGCGGTCGCCGGGCGGGACCCGGCCGGGCTTGGAGACCACGGTGTTGAGGTGGTGCAGCATCCGGCCGTAGACGACCGGGCGCCAGCGGTCCAGGTCGGGGCGGCGGTCGAGGAAGGCGAAGACCAGGTCGTACTGGGCGAAGACGTCGAAGTGCTTGCGGCTGGCGGTGGCCAGGATGTTGCCGCCCTCCTGGCGCTGGCGGTAGTGCACGCCGACCCGGTCGAGCAGGGTGATCCGGGCGGCGGCGAGCAGCGCCGGGTACGTCCAGGGGGTGTCCTCGTAGTAGCCGGCCGGGAAGACCAGCCGCTGCTCGGTGAGGAAGCCGCGGCGGTAGGCCTTGTTCCAGACGACCTGGAGCAGGTCGAGCAGGTCGGGGCGGGCGTCGAGGTCGAAGACGTCCGGGGAGGCGGCGCCGAAGACGTGGGCGGAGGCGGCCCGGGTGGTCCGGCCGTCGGCGTAGGTGCGGGCGTAGTCGTAGACCAGGACGTCCGGGTCGCCGGTGGCGGCGAGCCGGGTGTCGACGTCGTCGAGCAGGCCGGGGGTGAGGGTGTCGTCACTGTCGAGGAAGACCACGTAGTCGCCGGTGGCGACCTCCAGGCCGGCGTTGCGGGCGCGGCCGAGGCCGACGTTCTCCGGCAGGTGCAGCACCCGGATCCGGGGGTCGGCGGCGGCCGCGTCGTCCAGCATCGCGCCGCAGCCGTCGGGGGAACGGTCGTCCACCGCGATCAGTTCCAGGTCCGGGCCGACCTGTCGGAGCACCGAGTCGAGGCACTCGGTGAGGTAGTCCTGAACCTGGTACACGGGGACGATGACGCTGAAGCGGGGCACCGCCCCAGCGTAGTGGCCCCCGGGAACGGCCCCGGGCCTTAGGTAGGATCGGGACGCACGTACGCACCGATCAAAGTGCGGTCTGGCCCCACCGGGCTGCCACGCTCCTTCCCCAGAAAGGCCTGCGTAGCCGATGGCTCCCCGCCTCTCCATCGTCGTTCCGATCTACAACGTCGAGCGTTATCTCGTCGAGTGCCTCGACTCGATCGCCGCCCAGACCTTCACGGACTTCGAGTGCGTCATGGTCGACGACGGTTCGAAGGACGACAGCGCGGCGCTCGCCGAGGCGTACGCGGCCAAGGACTCCCGCTTCCGGCTGGTCCGCCAGGTGAACAAGGGCCTCGGCGCGGCCCGCAACACCGGCATCCGGCACATCGACCCGGACGCCGAGTTCCTGTGCTTCGTGGACAGCGACGACTCGATGCCGCCGAGTGCGTACGAGCTGATGATCAACACGCTGGACGAGACCGGCTCGGACTTCTGCACCGGCAACGTGCTGCGCTTCCGCGCCGTCGGCTACTACCAGTCCGGCGGCCACGTGAAGCCGTTCAAGGAGACCCGGCTCAAGACCCACATCACCGAGGTCCCGGCGCTGGTCACCGACCGCACCGCGTGGAACAAGGTGTACCGCCGCTCCTTCTTCGACGCGGCCGACATCCTGTACCCCGAGGGCATCCTCTACGAGGACGCGCCGGTCAGCGTGCCGCACCACTACCTGGCCAAGAGCGTGGACGTGCTCTCCGAGCCGATCTACCACTGGCGCGAGCGCGAGGTCGGCGAGATGTCGATCACGCAGATGCGCACCAACCCCAAGGGCCTGGTCGACCGCGTCGCCTCGGTCGAGCTGGTCCGCGGCTGGCTGAAGAAGCAGACCGAGCCGCGCTTCGCGCAGTACCTGCGCTCCTACGACGAGAACACCCTCGTCGAGGAGATCCCGATGTTCTTCTGGTCCGTCGTGGACGGCGACAAGGAGTACCGGGAGGCCTACCTGCAGAGCGTCAGCCGGCTGCTCCGGGCGATCGGCCCCGAGCAGGTCCGCAAGCTGCGCGCGCCGCTGCGGCTGAAGTACCACCTGACCCTGGCGGGCCGGGTGGACGAGCTGGTCGAGCAGATCAAGTACGAGGGCGAGAGCGGCGGCGGCGTCCAGGCCCGCGGCCTGCTGCGCCCGTACGCCGACTACCCGTTCCTGCGCGGCGGGCGCAAGAGCGTGCCGTCCGGCGTGCTGAAGCTCGACAACTCGCTGGTCATGCGCAGCCGGCTGTACGAGAGCGCCTGGGTCGGCGGGAAGCTCCGGCTGTCCGGGCACGCGTACCCGGAGCAGCTGGGCGCGGCCAACAAGCACGACATGGTCCGCACGCTGGTGCTGCGCGAGACCAAGGGGCGCCGGGTGATCGCGGTGCCGATGAAGACCACGTACAGCCCCGAGGCCACGGCGAGCTGCAACCACGACCTGTACAGCTGCGACTGGTCGGGCTTCACCGTCTCCGTCGACCCGAAGAAGCTCAAGCACCGCGGCCAGTGGAAGGACGGGCACTGGCGCTTCCTGGTCGCCGGCGCGGGCAAGGGCGGGGTGTACAAGGGCCGGATCTCGGCCGGCTGGAGCGACTCCGCGCAGTACATCCCGGCGCACTGGGTCGAGCCGGACGTGCGGATCGTGCCGTGGGTCCGGGACAACTTCGTCTACCTGCGGGTGGAGACGGTCAAGGCCCGGGTGACCGGCCTGGCCGCGCACGCCGGCCGGGTGGAGGTCTCGGGCGCGGCCCGGTCCGGCCCGAGCTTCGCCGGGGCCGTGCTGCGGCTCACCCACATCGAGTCGGACCGCGAGGTGACCGTCCCGCTGGAGCTGGGCGCGCCGGTCGGCTCGCTGCAGCCCTTCACCTCCTCGTTCGCGGTCGCCGAGCTGACCGCCGTCCGCGAGGCCTGGGCCGAGCTGGACCCGCTGGCCGCCGAGCGCGGCCGCGACCGCTGGGACACCGCCCTGGTGCTGGCCGACGGCAGCGAGGTCACGCTGGCCTGGGACGAGCGCAACGCGCCCGAGCAGTTGCACCTGCCGCTGAACCCGGACGCGCCGGCCGGGCTGCGCCGGGCGCTCTACTCCAAGCCCTCCCCCGGCGGCTACCTCCAGTTCTCCGACCAGGTGCTGCAGCCGCTGGTGGACGAGGTGTCCTCGCGCGGCGCCGACGGCTTCCTGCTCAGCGGCTCGTTCCCGCTGTCCGGCGCGCACCGCTGGGAGCTGGTGGTCCGCCACCACTGGCGCGAGGAGGAGCACGTCTACCCGGTGGAGATCTCGGACGGCCGGTTCCGCACCGCGCTGCCCGCCGTGCCGACCGCCACGTTCGCCGGCCGGGTGCCGTTCGCCAAGGGCACCTGGGACGTCTTCTTCCGCCAGGTCGGCGCCTCGGGCGAGGCCCTGTCCGACACCAAGGCGCAGGTCGCCCCGGGCTGCTTCGACGCGCTGCCGCTGGAGGTGGAGTCCCGCGGGAAGCGCATCGTGCTGGAGCGCCGCTACCACGACGGCCTGTCACTGGAGTCGCACGCGGCGCTGCTGCCCGAGGAGCGGTCCGGCTACCGCCAGCGCCAGCTCCGCAGCGTCGACTACCCGGCCGCGCGCCGGCTGCCGGTGCGGGACACGGTGCTGTACAACGCCGGCAACGGCAGCATGTACGCCGACTCGCCGCGCGCGGTGCACGAGGAGCTGGTCCGTCGCGGCCTGGCCCTGGAGCACCTGTGGGGCAGCGACGACATGCAGGTCGAGCTGCCGCAGAGCGCGGCCTCGGTCCGGCTGTGGAGCCCGGAGTGGTTCGAGGCGCTGGCCACCGCCAAGTACATCGTCACCAGCACCCACCTGCCCGACTTCTTCGTCCGCCGCCCCGGCCAGGTGGTCGTGCAGACCTGGCAGGGCAGCCCGCTGAAGCAGGTCGGCTTCGACTTCGAGAAGGTCTGGTTCACCGACTCCAACTACCTCAAGGGCCTGGCCCGGGAGGTCCCGAACTGGAGCCTGCTGGTCGCCGGCAGCACCTGGTCGGCCCCGGTGCTGCGGCGCGCCTTCGACTTCAAGGGCGAGATCCTGGAGAGCGGTTCGCCGCGCAACGACCTGCTGTTCGCGGCCGACCGGGAGAAGACCGCCGAGCAGGTCCGGGAGCGGCTCGGCCTGCCCGAGGGCAAGAAGGTCGTGCTCTACGCGCCGACCTGGCGCGAGGACCGGCGCCGGCCGCAGGGCGGCTACCAGATCGACCTGCGGATCGACCTGGCGGCGGCCAAGGCCGCGCTCGGCGACGACCAGGTCCTGCTGGTGCGCCGGCACAACGTGATGTGCGGCCAGATCCCGGGCGCCGGCAACGGCTACATCTGGGACGTCGGCAGCTACCCCGACATGGCGGAGCTGCTGCTGATCGCCGACGTGCTGGTCACCGACTACTCGTCGAGCGTGTTCGACTTCGCGTCGACGGGCAAGCCGGTCATGTTCTTCACCCACGACCTGGAGCACTACCGGGACAACCTGCGCGGCTTCAGCCTGGACTTCGAGGCGGAGGCGCCCGGCCCGCTGCTGGCCACCTCCGAGGAGCTGGTCTCCGCGCTCGGCCGGACGGACGAGGTCGCGGCCGAGTACGCGGAGCGGGCCGCCGCGTTCCGGTCGGCGTACTGCGACCTGGACGACGGCAAGGCCGCCGCCCGGGTGGTCGACGCGATGCTGCGCAAGGAGTAGTCCCCGCGAACGCTCCGGGAGGGGGCCGGCCCCCCCCCCGGGGGGGCCCCCCCCCGCAGGCCCGGGGGGCCCCCGCCCGGGGGGCCCGGGGGCCCCCGCGGGCCCCGGGGGC
>NZ_JBHTRF010000082.1:32738-38646 GCF_042796115.1 Kitasatospora sp. NPDC056446
GCCCGACACCACCGGTGTCGGGCGCCTCCGCGTTCTCCGGGACGGCCGACGGCCGGGAGCGCCGGGAGCGCCAGGAGCGCCGGGAGGCCGGAAAACGGAATGCATTTCGAACACCAGGGCAATTTCCGACAGGGCGTTCCCGGAATTGAATTCCCCAGGGAATTCGAAAATGCTTTCAGTTGACCCGGGTGCCATTTCTGGATGGGATATGAATTTCCATTCCGAAGGGCTCCCGCCGCCATGCCTGTGCTCACACGGTTCGTCCTGCCGCACGCCGTTCCCCGTGTGACCGCCGGCCGCCCCGCCGACGACGGGGACGTGCTGTTCGGGCTGCTGAGCGCCCGCTGGCACGGCCGGGGCCTGGAACTCACCGGCTTCGCCCGCCCCAGGGACCAGGACACCGGCCGCCCCGGCTCCGCCTGGACCTGGCTGACCCTGCGCCACGAGGACGGCACCGGACCGCCGCTGCACCTGCGCTCCCGGCCCCGCCGGATCCCCGAGGTCACCGACGACAGCGCCCAGCCCGAGTACAACCACGACTGGTCCGGCTTCACCGCCTCGCTGGAACCCGGCCGGCTGCGCCGCGAAGGCCGGTGGCTGCTCGGCGACTGGCAGATCGAGGGCACCCTCTTCACCCGCCCCCGCGCCACCCGGCTGCGCCGCCAGTACGGCACCCTCGCCCCGCACTGGTGCGGCTCCGGCGAGTACCCGCCGGCCCGCTGGGTGGACCACGGCGTCCGCCTCCAGCCGTACTTCGCGGACGACCGGCTGCGGCTGCGGCTCGAACACCCCGCCGCCCGGATCACCCGGGCCGCCCCCGCCGCGCTCGGCCTCGACCTGGCCGGCGTCGCCGACTCCTGCCCGCCCGGCACCGTGTTACGGCTGCGCCACCGGCAGAGCGACGCGGCCGTCGAACGGCCGCTCACCAGGAACGGCAACACCTTCACCGCCCACCTGCCGTACCGGCCGCTGACCGCCGACGGGCGCGGCGGCGGCGACCTGGAGCACTGGGACGCCGAACTGCTCCGCCCCGACGGCGGCACCGAACAGCTCTGCCTCGACGAACGCGGCGGCCCGGTGGCCGGCCAGCACCGGCTGCCCGACGCCCCCGGCCGCGTGGTCTACCTCAAACACCTCGCCGACGGCCGCCTCCAGGTCTGCGTCCAGCCCGCGGCCGGCCTGGTCGACCGGATCGCGGTACGGGCCGACGGCTTCGAACTGTCCGGCCACTGCCCGGCCGCGGACCGGCTGGAGCTGGTGCTGCGGCACTCCGGCACCGCGAGCGAGGTCCGCACCCCGGTCGAGACCGGCCCGGACGGCCGCTTCCTGGCCCGGGTGCCCGCCACCCGCACCGGCTCGGACGGCGCCGCGCTGCCGCTGCGCAAGGGCATCTGGGAGGCCCTGCTGGAGCCCGTCGGCGGCACCGGCCCGGTCCGCCCGCTGCTCGCCGCCCCCGCCGCCCTGTCCGCCGTCCCCGCCGCCGCCACGGCCGGCGGCAAGCGGGTCCTGCTACAGCGCCGCTGGCACGACACCCTGCTGGTGGACTCCACCCCGGTGCTCGCCGCCGCCGAGCGCAGCGCCTGGGCGCAGCGCCGCCAGCTCGCCGTCCGCTACCCGGCCGCCCGCCGCGAGCCGCTGCGCGAAGCGGTGCTGTACGACGTGTTCGGCGGCCGCGGCTACGCCGACTCCCCGCGTGCGGTGCACGCCGAACTCGTGCGCCGCGCAACGCCGTTGGAGCACCTGTGGGTGGTCGACGACGCCCAGGCCGAGCTGCCGGCCGGGGTCGTCCCGGTGCGGATCTGGAGCCCGGAGTGGTACCGGGCACTGGCCACCTGCCGGTACCTGGTCGGCAACACCCACTTCCCCGACTTCCTGGAGCGCCGCCCCGGCCAGGTCGTCGTGCAGACCTGGCACGGCTCGCTGCTGAAACGGATCGCCCACGACGTCGAGAACCCCTGGCTGGCCGACCACGGCTACCTGGCGGCGCTCGACCGGGAGACCCCGCAGTGGAGCCTGCTGCTCTCCCCCAGCCCGTTCGCCACCCCGATCCTGCGGCGCGCCTTCCGCTACACCGGCGAGGTGCTGGAGTCCGGCTACCCGCGCAACGACGTGCTCGCCCGCCCGGACGGCCGGACCGCCGCCGCCGTCCGCCGCCGGCTCGGCCTCCCCGACGGCAAGCGGATCGTGCTGTACGCGCCGACCTGGCGCGAGGACCAGCAGCGCGGCGACGGCGGCGGCTTCCGGCTCGACCTGCGGCTGGACCTCGACCACGCCCGCCGCCTGCTCGGCGCCGACCACGTGCTGCTCGTCCGCCCGCACTCGCACGTGCGCGAGCCCCTCCCGGGCTCCGGCGACGGCTTCCTGTACGACTGCGGGGACTACCCCGACCCGCAGGAACTGCTGCTGGTCGCGGACGTCCTGGTGACCGACTACTCGTCGATCATGTTCGACTTCGCGATCACCGGCCGCCCGGTCTACTTCTTCACCTACGACCTGGAGCACTACCGCGACACCCTGCGCGGCTTCTACTTCGACTTCGAGCCGAACGCCCCCGGCCCGCTGGTGCCCACCTCGGCCGCACTGCTCGGCGCACTGCGCGAACTCGCCGACAGCGGCGCCGCCCTGCCGGCCGGCTACGCCGAGCGCTACCGGCGCTTCCGGGCCGAGCACTGCGCCCTGGACGACGGCGGCGCGGCCCGCCGGGTGGTCGACCGGATGCTCGGGCCCGAGCCGGGCGCGAGCCGGTCCGAGGACCCGCTCAGGAGAAGGAGTAGCCCCGCCAGGGCCGCCAGACCTCGTCCGCGTCGAACCGGGAGAGGCCGAAGCCAGGCACCGTGAAGGCGGCCCGGAAGCCGCGCGACTGCTCGTACGCCTGGTCCAGCACGTCGTCGGGCAGGCCGTGCGCGACGGTCACGTGCGGGTGGTACGGGAAGGCCAGTTCGCGGGCCAGCGGGCCGGAGCGGACGTCCGCCTCCAGCAGCCGGCACTCCTGCGCGCCCTCCTCGACCCGGACGAACACCACCGGGGAGACCGGGCGGAAGGTCCCGCCGCCGCGCAGCAGCATCCGGAACGGCCGGTGCGCCGCCGCCACCGCCGCCAGGTGCTCCTCGATCTTCGGCAGCGCCTCGGCCGGCACCTCGGTCGGCGGCAGCAGGGTCACATGGGTCGGTATCGACCGGGCCTGCGGATCACCGTGCGCGGCCCGGGCGTCCTGGATCGCCGCGCCGTACGGATCGGGAACGCTCACGGACACGCCGATGGTGACGACCTCCGGGAGGTCGCCACCACCGGGCAGGAGTGTGAGGGGAGTCACCGCTTGGCGGCCGGGAGGAAGCCGATCCGGTCGTACACCGTCTCCAGCGTCCGGGACGCGACCGCGCGGGCCTTCTCGGCGCCGTCCGCCAGGACCCGGTCCAGCTCCGCCGGGTCGTCCAGGAAGCTGCGGGTGCGCTCCTGGAAGGGGGTGACCCAGTCGGTGAACAGCTCGGCCAGCTCGGTCTTCAGGGCGCCGTACATCTTGCCCTCGAAGTGCTCCACCAGCTGGTCGACCGACTGGCCGCTGAGCGCCGAGTGGATGCTCAGCAGGTTGGAGACGCCCGGCTTCGCCTCCTCGTCGAAGGAGACCACGGTGCCGGTGTCGGTGACGGCGCTCTTGAACTTCTTGGCGCTCGCCTTCGCCTCGTCCAGCAGGCTCACCAGGCCCTTGGCCGTGGACGCGGACTTGCTCATCTTCACGCCCGGGTCCTGGAGGTCCATGATCTTCGCCGTCTCCTTGAGGATGTACGGCTTGGGGATCGTGAAACTCTGCCCGTAGCGGCTGTTGAACCGCTCGGCGAGGTCGCGGGTGAGCTCCAGGTGCTGGCGCTGGTCCTCGCCGACCGGGACGGCGTCCGCCTGGTAGAGCAGGACGTCGGCGACCATCAGGACCGGGTAGGTGAACAGGCCGACGGTGGTGCTGTCGGTGCCGTGCCGCGCCGACTTGTCCTTGAACTGGGTCATCCGGGCGGCCTCGCCGAAGCCGGTGATGCAGTTCATCACCCAGCCGAGCTGCGCGTGCTCGGGCACGTGGGACTGGACGAACAGCGTGCAGCGCTCCGGGTCCAGGCCCGCGCCGAGCAGCTGGGCAGCGGAGACCCGGGTGTTCTCGCGCAGCTCCTTCGGGTCCTGGGACACCGTGATGGCGTGCAGGTCGACGACCATGTAGAAGGCGTCGTTGGCCTCCTGCAAGTCGACCCACTGGCGCACCGCGCCCAGGTAGTTGCCGAGGTGGAACGAGCCGGAGGTGGGCTGGATGCCGGAGAGCACCCGGGGACGGTCCTTGACCGGACCGGTGACCGCTGCATTGACCATGCGGGCCATTGTTCCAGTTCCACCGGTCGCTCAGGAAACCTCCGCCCCCGGAGGTTCCACCAGTGTGACCGCACTCACCCTCACCCGGGCGATCCGCCGGCCCTCGACCTTGGCCACCGTCAGCAGCACCTCGCCGCCGCCCTCCAGCGGCACGCGCGCCTGGTCGCCGTCCCGGGGCAGCCGGCCGAGCGAGGCGACCAGGCAGCCGGCCACCGTCTCGTACGGGCCCTCCGGCAGGGTGACCCCGGTCTCCTCGGTGAAGTCGCCGAGGTTGAGCAGGCCGTCCAGTTCCATGCCGCCCCCGGCCAGCCGGCGGGTGGGGGCGCTCTCCGGCCGGTCGTACTCGTCCCGGATCTCACCGATCACCTCCTCGACCAGGTCCTCCAGGGTGACGATCCCGGCGGTGCCGCCGTACTCGTCCACCACGATGGCCAGGTGGTGGCCCTCACGGCGCATCTCGCCCATCGCCTCAAGCACCCGCTTGGTGCCGGGCAGCAGCTTCACCGGGCGGGCCAGGTCACGGACCTTGGCGGCCTGCTCGCCGCGCGCGCCGTACAGGTCGCGGACGTGGACGAAGCCGACCACCGCGTCGGCGCTGCCCTCGACCACCGGGTAGCGCGAGTGCGGCGAGGTGTCGGCCTGGTGCCGGACGGCGGCCAGCGGGCGCTCGGCGTCCAGGAAGGTCACCTCGGTGCGCGGGACCATCACCTCGCGCAGCTGGCGCTCCCCGGCGGCGAACACGTCGGCGATCAACGCCCGTTCGTCGCTCCCCAGTTCGGTGTTGGCGGCGACCAGGCCGCGCAGCTCCTCGGAGCTCATCGACCCGCGGCCGGCCGTCGGGTCGCCGCCGAGCAGCCGGACCATCAGGTTGGTGGAGTGGCCGAGCAGCCAGATCGCCGGGCGCAGCACGACCGACATCACGTCCACCACCGGGGCGGCGATGACCGCGATGGACTCGGCGCGCTGCAGACCGATCCGCTTGGGGGTCAGCTCGCCGAGCACCAGCGAGGCGTAGCTGATCACCAGGGTGAGGCCGACCAGGGCGATCGCGTCCGCCACGCCCTGGGTCAGCCCCGCCCGGACGAACAGCGGGGCGACCTTGCCGGCCAGGGTGTCCGCGCCGAAGGCGGCGGACAGGAAGCCCATGCAGGTCACCCCGACCTGGACGGCGGCCAGGAAGCGGTTGGGGTCGGCGGCCAGGTGCGCGGCCCGCGCCGCGCGCCGGGTGCCGAGGCCCTCCAGCGTCCGGATCTGGCCCTCGCGCAGCGAGATCAGCGAGATCTCGGCGACGTTGAACAACCCGCCCAGCAGGATGAAGACGAGGACGAGCGCGGCGTCCCCGAAGGTTTCGTTCACAGCGGGTCAGTGTAGGACGGCCGCCGCGCGGAAGCGGGCCCTCCGCCCCGAGCGGCGCGAACCCCCGCCCCGAGGAGGCCAACGGCGAGCGGCGCGAGTACCCGCCCCGAGCCGAAGGGGCGCGCCGGTGCCGAAAGGGAGAGCGCGAGGGAGCGAGTTGGGGGTCCCCCCGGCCGGAGGCTGGGGGAGAGCGAGGGAGCGC
>NZ_JBHTRF010000083.1:0-38270 GCF_042796115.1 Kitasatospora sp. NPDC056446
GGGGGGCCCCCCCCGCGTTTTTCTGGGTGGGGGGCGCGGGGGGGGGGGCGGGGCCCGCGCCGAGAGAAGCGAGGGGCAGGGAAGAGGCCTGGGGCCGCACAGGAGGTCGTACCAGGGCTTGCGCCCTTGGCCAGTTGGTAGAGCCCGCGCTGGGCAGGTTCGTTCAACTGCTATCGCCGTGCTCCTCGTTGTCGTGGCGCAAGAGCTCACCGGACCTCAGATGATGAGGTAATCGTTCGATGTCGGGCTATTTTCCCCGTGGCTGATGCCGTTCTTTGAGGGAGCCGATGGTCGGCGGCTGCGGTCAGGCGGCGATCCCCAGCTCCGTTCGGGCGCGGTGGAGGAAGTCGCGGACGGTGGTCTCACGGCGCCAGGGGATGAGGGCGGTGTTGAACTCGCGGACGTAGTCCTTGGCCCGGCTGGACCGGACGCGGGCGAGGATGTCGACGGCCTGGTTGCCGAGCGCGAGGCCCTGGTCGAGGTCGTCGGCCTGGAGGTGGGCGGTTCCGACGATCGCCAGGCGCATCCCGACCGAGCGGGTGAACGCCCCGGGCCGCATGGCGGTGGCCTGGGTGTTCCAGGCCAGCGCCTCCTTCGGTTTCTTCAGGTCACGGAAGACCTCGGCGGCGTCGGCCGAGAGCCGGGCGTGATGGTAGAAGTCGATCCACGCCGGCTCGTCGGCGCGGTCGCGGGCCCGGTCGAGCAGCGTCTCGGAGGAGGCCAGTGCGGCGGCTGCCGCCTTCGCGTTGTCGTCGCGGGCATGGGCGCGGGCCTCGATGAGCTTGGTGAAGGCCAGCACCCGGGGGGCGGCCTGGTCCTTCGCCCGGGCGAAGGCGCCCTGGGCCATGTCGACGGCCTCACTGGGAAAGCCCCGCAGCAGGGTCTGCATCGCCATGGTGGTGAGCACGTAGCACCCGAGTTGGACGTCGCCACCGGCCCGGGCGAGGCGGAGGGCCTGGATGAAGTGCCGCTGGGCGACGTCGTGCTGACCGATGTCGAAGGCGGTCCAGCCGGCCAGGCGGGACAGTTCGGCGGTCACCGAGAACAGCTCGCGGCCCACCTTGTCGCTGAACGAGCCGGTCAGCAGTGGCACGGCGCGTTCTTGCAGGCAGGCCGTCACGGAGTTGGCCTTCCAGTTCCCGCCGCCGTACTTCGAGTCCCAGTGCCGGGCGTCGTCTGCGGCGTCCCGCAGTTCGTCGAGGTCGGCGGTGCCGACCCGGCCGGTTCCGTGATGGGCGGAGGTGTCATCGGCCGGGCTCACCAGCCACCGGGTGACCGGGGTCGTGAACGAGGCAACGGCGAAACCGGATCCGGTGAGGAAGTCGCGGCGGTTCACGGAACTCCAGAACGAAGTGGCGGCGCGCACGGCGTCGGCGGGGTCTCGCGGGAAATCCAACCCCACCCCGACGTCCGGTGTCTCGGTGTCCGCCATACCGATCTCCGCCAACTGCACGGGCCTGCCGAGGCGTTCGCCGATCGCCCGGGCCAGGAGCTTGGGCACCGGCCACTCGGGGACCATGCCCCTGCGGCACCAGTTCGCGACCGAGGTATGCGTATACGTCGTGGTCAGCCCGGCTTCGTGGGCCAGCTGGTTCACGCGGTGGGCCAGCGATTTGTGGCTGGCGCCCTCGCACTTCTCGATCATCCGGGCCAGCGCGTCGTTCGGCGGTTTGGCCCGGCGGGTGGTCGACGCCACAGCGTCCCCCTCGATCCGTTCCCCGGTTGGGCACGGGGAGTCGTACGCGACTGCTGCAGGAGAATTCGTAGGTCCGGCACCTGATGCCGGATCACCGAGGGTATTACCTCCGCCGCTCGCAGTGAACCGCTTCGCGAGCTGTGAGCCCCCTTGCGAGCCCTGCCCTCACCGGCTGCCGGACGGTTGCCTGGTGTTCCGGGCCTCCGCCGGGACCTGGGGAGTCACCTCCCGGCGGAGGCCACCACCGATTTCACGCTCGGGGGTGACAACCAGATGTGCGGAATCGCAGGACTGGCCGGCGCCGACGCCGTCCGCCATCAGCTGACCGTCGCCGCGATGGGGCTCGCGCAGCACCACCGCGGCCCGGACGGCACCCGGCACCTGACCTCGGCCGACGGCCGGGCGGTGCTGTCCATGAACACCCTGCTGATCGTCGACACCGCCGCCGACCCCGGTCCCTACCTGGACCCGGCCGGCGGCATCGTCCTCACCTTCAACGGCGAGATCTACAACTACCGGCAGGTCGCCGCGGCCTGGGGCATCGTCCTGGAGCCCGGCGAGACCGACGCCCACCTGGTCCTGCGGGCCTGGGCCAAGCTCGGCCCCGGCTGCCTCGCCAGCCTGGACGGCATGTTCGCGCTCGCCGCCTACGACCCGCGCGAGGGCCGACTGTTCCTGGCCCGGGACCGGCTCGGCGAGAAGCCCCTCTACTGGCGCCTGGACGACGGCCGCCTCGCGTTCGCATCCGAGGTCACCACCCTGACCGGCTACGGCACCGCCCCGCTGGTCGTCCGCCCCGAGATGCTGTCCATCGAGACGCCCACCGGCGCCGACACCCCGTTCCAGGGCATCCAGCTCCTCCCGCCCGCCGGTCTGTTGGCCTTCGACGTCGCCACCGGTTCGAAGAGGCGGGCTTGGCCGTCGACGGCTTGGCCGGGCTCTTCGAGACCAACGACACCGCCGGCTCGGGCCAGATCATCACCTTCTTCGCCGCCGACTGGGACGGCGACGAGCGGACTCTGCCGCTCGCTGAGGGCGTCAAGCTCCAGTTCTTCGCCCCCGAGCACCTGCCCGTCCTGACCATCCCGCCGTTCATCCGCCACGGCATCCACCGCTACCTCGCCGCCCGGCCCGCCTGACCTCCCGTCCTCCAAGGGGGCGTGGCGCCGGTCGGGCGGCCCCACCCCTCTCGGAAGGACATGTTCGTGAAGCTCACCGTCATCGGCTGCGGCTACCTCGGCGCGACTCACGCCGCCGCGATGGCCGAACTCGGCCACCAGGTCCTCGGCATGGACATCGACCCCGACAAGGTCGCCTCCCTCAACGCCGGCCGGGCCCCGTTCTTCGAGCGCGACCTGGACGGCCTGCTCGCCAAGTACACCGCCACCGGGCAGCTGCGGTTCACCACTTCCTACGCAGAGGCCGTAGCCTTCGCCGACCTCCACTTCATCGGCGTCGGCACCCCACAGAAGCCCGGTGAGATGGCCTACGACCTCACTCACCTTTTCACTGCCGTCCGCCAGCTCGCCCCGTGCCTGACCGGCCCGGCCGTGATCGTCGGCAAGTCCACCGTCCCGGTCGGCACCGCCCCGCAGGTGATCGACATCCTGCGCGAGTTCGCCCCGGCCGGCGACCAGGTCGAGGTCTGCTGGAACCCCGAGTTCCTGCGCGAGTCCTACGCGGTCGAGGACACCCTCCATCCCGACCGGATCGTCCTCGGCTTCACCGGACCGGACACCCGGGCCGAGGCCGTGGTCCGCCAGGTCTACGGCAGGATCATCGAGTCCGGCACCCCGGTCATTGTCACCGACCTGGCCACCTCGGAGCTGGTGAAGTCCGCAGCGAACGCCTTCCTCGCGACCAAGATCTCCTTCATCAACGCCATGGCCGAGGTCTGCGAGACCTCAGGCGCCGACGTCCAAGTGCTGGCCGAAGCCCTCGGCCATGACGCCCGGATCGGTCGGCGCGGCATGCGGCCCGGGCTCGGGTTCGGCGGCGGCTGCCTGCCCAAGGACATCCGCGGCTTCATGGCCCGCGCCGGTGAGCTCGGCGCCGACCAGGCTCTGACCTTCCTCCGCGAGGTCGACGCGATCAACAATCGCCGCCGCGAGCGCATGGTCGACCTCGCCCGCGAGCAGTGCGACGGTGTCATCAGCGGTAAGAACATCACTGTCTGGGGCGCCGCCTTCAAGCCCGACACCGACGACATCCGCGACTCCCCGGCCCTCGCGGTTGCCCAGGCCCTCCACCAACTCGGCGCCGCCGTCACCGTCTTCGATCCCAAGGCCCTCGACAATGCCCGCAAGGCCCACCCCCAGCTCGAATACGCAGATCACCCGCTCGGCGCTGCCTACGATGCCGACCTGCTGCTTCACCTGACCGAGTGGCCCGAGTTCAGCCACCTTGACCCCAAGGCCGTCGCCGCCCGCGTCGCCGTTCCCAGGGTCATCGACGGCCGCGGCACCCTCGACCCCGTTCGCTGGCGGGCCGCCGGATGGACCTACCGAGCCCTCGGCCGCCTCTGAGGGCCGGAACGGACAGGCGGCGACGGCCGGTCAGGTGAGGCCGGCCGGTCATCGTTGCTGTGTCTCAGGCAGCCAGTGAAATTTCGGCAGTATCACCGGGTTCCGGACGGCTTTGGTCTGGCCGTCTGGACTTGAGGATGCTCATGACCTGGTCCCGACGCCGGCTCCAGATGGGCCGCCGGGGTTCACCCAGATCGGTGATGACCGCCTCGACTCCATGGCAGAAACGTTTCGGTGCGCTCCGGGCGAGGGGCCCGGAGCGCACCGAGAGATTCGGGAGCAAACTTGCTCCCTTGCGGTTGGGTGGCGTCGGAGCGCGGCAGAACCGTTGCTCCGTGCGGGGTGGATCCGGGGCCGCCGCAGAGGCCGCCCGGCAGGGGAGGCCGTCAGGCCTCCTCGCGCCAGCCTTCGTGCTCGACGGCGAGGGCGTCGAGCACGTGCAGGAGGGCCGGGGTCCAGCCGGTGTCCGGGGCCTCGACCACGACGAGCCATTGGGCGTCCTCGGCGTCGTCCTCGCCGGCGAGGGCGTCGCGGACGATCTCCAGCTCGCCGAGGTCGGGTTGGGTGGCGGCCAGTTCCTCGGCGGCTTCTTCGGCGGTGTCGCGGTCGGACAACACGAGGAGTTGCCTGGCGTGCGGGTCGCCGACGCCCGGGAGGTCGATGGTGTGGTTCTCGGTCACCAGGCCATTGTCCAGGCCGCCCGGGTCGGCCGGTCGGGCGGGCGGGAGTGTCCGCGGCCCGTGGGATGCTGGTAGGCGATGGCCAGGAAGAGTGCACCCGACGACCTGCTCGCCCCGCTGACCCTCGCGGTCGGCCAGGAGGAGCTGCTGCTGGACCGCGCGGTCGCCCAGGTGGTGGCCGCGGCGAGGGCGGCGGACCCGGACACCGACGTACGGGACCTGCCGCCCGGTGGGCTGCAGCCCGGCAGCCTGGCCGAGCTGACCACGCCGTCGCTGTTCTCCGAGCGCAAGGTCATCGTCGTCCGGGCCGCCCAGGACCTCTCCGCCGACTCGGTGAAGGAGCTCAAGGCGTACATCGAGGCGCCGGCCGAAGAAGTGATCATCGTTCTGGTGCACGCCGGCGGTGCCAAGGGCAAGGGACTGATGGACGCCGCGCGCAAGGCCGGCGCCCGCGAGGTGGCCTGCGCGAAGCTGGCCAAGGCGAACGAGCGGCTGGCCTTCGTCAAGGGCGAGTTCCGCACGCTGGGCCGCTCGGCGACCCCGGAGGCCTGTCAGGCCCTGCTGGACGCGCTCGGCAGTGACCTGCGCGAGCTGGCGGCCGCGTGCAACCAGCTGACCTCGGACGTCGAGGGCACGATCGACGACACGGTGGTGGCCCGCTACTACAGCGGCCGGGCCGAGGCGACCGGCTTCGAGGTGGCCGACCTGGCCGTCACCGGCCGGGCGGCGGAGGCGCTGGAGCGGCTGCGCTGGGCACTGGCGGTCGGACAGCCGCCGACCGGCATCACCTACGCACTGGCCTCCGGCGTGCGCAGCATCGGCCGGCTGGCGTCCGCCGGGCGGAACATGCGCCCGGGTGACCTGGCCCGCGAGCTGGGCATGCCGCCGTGGAAGGTGGACCGGGTCCGCCAGCAGATGCGCGGCTGGACCGGCGACGGGGTGGCCGTCGCGCTGACCGCGATCGCCCAGGCCGACGCCGCCGTCAAGGGCGGCTCGGACGATCCGGCCTTCGCCCTGGAACGCGCGGTGGTCGCCGTCGCCCGGGCCTCCCGGGCCGGCTCCCGCCCCGCCTACTGACGGCGGGGCGCGGCAAGGGGCGGCGCGGGCGCGGGGTGCGGCCAGGTCGGCCGGGGTGCCGAGGGCGGCGGCCCGGCCCGGGCCGGGGGCGGACTACTTCTGCATGGCCCGGACGGCGTCCTGGCCGTCCGACTGCAGGGTGCTGCGCAGCTCGTCCTTGGACGGCGGCTTGCCCTTGCCCTCCGTGTAGCTGGCCGAGTAGTTGATGTAGTAGGTCATCCCGCCGTCGCGGATGTCCAGCTCGGCGTAGACGCTGTGGTACTTGTCCGAGCCGTCGTCCTTGTAGAGGAAGTACGCCTCCTCGCCGATCCCGGGGATGTCGGTGACCTGGTAGCCGCGGGCCCGGTAGAGCTCCTTGTTGGCGTCCAGTTCGGGCGCCGGGTTGACGGCCTTGTGCAGGTCGGCGCGCAGGTAGACCGAGGCGAACTCGCTGTCGCTGGTGCCGCCGGTCCGCTTGAGGCTCATCGAGCAGTTCATGCTGTCCAGGGCCGGGTTCCGGTCGCTGTGGTGGGTCGGCGCGGAGGTGTCCGAGACGGAGTACGTCTGGAGCAGCTTGGTGGGCTTCGCGGTGGCGCAGAAGTCGTCCGACAGGTGGTAGCTGCCGAGGCTGCGCGGCGCGGAGTCGCTGCTGACCATGCCGGGGACGACCATCACGGCGGTGGTCCAGCCGGCCGAGGCCAGCACGGCGCCGACGAAGGCCCAGACGGCGTTGCGCCGCAGGTTCCCGCCGGAACGCGGCGCGCCGCCACCCGGTACCACCGGTGTCCCGGGAGCGGTCGGCATCCCCGGTGCCCCGGGCATCCCCGGCGACGGCATCCCCGGCGACGAGGGCAGTCCGGGCGACGAGGGCAGCCCGGGCGGTGGTCCGAAGCCTCCCGGTCCCGTCGGCTGCTGCGGGAATCCGTACCCCGGCCCGTTCGGTGCCGACGGAGGCGGTGGCGGTGGCGGCGTCGTCATGAAGTTCCCCCCTGGGCCCGGCGTCGGGGTGCTCCCCCGCACCTCGATCGCACCTGACCGACCATAGCGGCCGGACGGTGGAACGCGACAGGCGCCGCAGTGGCCTCCGGGAAGGAGGCCGACTGCGGCGCCTGCCGCACTGTTCTGTGCACCGCACCCGCGTGGCGAACGCAGGCCGCGTGCGGTGCGAGTCTCGCGCCTCAGGGTCCGGGTAGAGGGCCGGATCGTCCTGGGGCGACGGGGGCCAGTGGCCCCCGGGGGCGTCAGGCCTGGACGGCCGTGTTGACGCGCTTGGTGATGGCCGACTTCTTGTTGGCGGCCTGGTTGGCGTGGATGACGCCCTTGCTCACGGCCTTGTCGAGCGCCTTGGAGGCGGCGCGGGCCAGCACGACGGCCTTCTCGGTCTCGCCGGCGGCAGCGGCCTCACGGGCCTTGCGCAGAGCGGTCTTCAGCGAGGACTTGACGGCCTTGTTGCGCAGGCGCGCCTTCTCGTTGGTCTTGTTGCGCTTGATCTGGGACTTGATGTTCGCCACGAAAGAGCCTCAGTCTGTCTAAAGATTCTGAACGGGATCGCACCGGCGGCCTTCGTTCAAGCTGAGAGGGCATGCCGAGGCCAGGTGCAGCAGCCCACGCTACCAGGGGCCTGCCACCCGCCCCAAACCGGCCGCGGTCCCGGACCGGCCCGGGCACGGGCTGCCGGCCGCTATGCGGTGATCAGCGGCTCGCCGTAGTGCTCGACCTCCGGGAACGGGCGGTAGTAGTGGTGCAGCAGGGCGCGCCAGCGCTGGTACTCGGGGGAGCGGCGGAACCCCTCGGTGTGGTCGGCGAGGGTGTCCCATTCCACCTGGAGCAGGAAGCGGGACTCGCGGCCCTCGTCGAGGCAGCGCCGCAGCCGCAGGGAGCGGAAGCCGGGCCGGCCGGCGATCAGCGGGCGGGCCTCGGCGAAGGAGGCGAGGAACTCGTCCTCCTGGCCGGGCAGGACGTCGAGCAGGGCGCTTTCGAGGATCACGGTGGCCATCCTGCCGTCCGCGCACGGACACGGGGGAGGGCCCGGAGGCAGGAGGAGGGAGGGAGCCGGCTGCGGGAGCAGGGGAGGAAGCAGGGGGAAGCCGGGGAAGAAGCCGGGGGAGGAGCCCGGAAAGGAGCCGGGAAACGACCGCGGAAAGGAGCGGGGGAAGGATCGGACGGTGCCCGAACGGCACTCCGGCCCGCGCTCGTGGGAAGATGGGAGGAACTATTTCGATCGGACGAGACTGTCCGGTCCCCGGGAAACCGGTCAGCGATGACCCGGACACCCCCGGCCCCGGACCAACGGAGAATCGGACCAAGGTGCCCGCGACCCCCAGCAATGTGCCAGAGCCCAGCCGTACCGACCCGGCGCTGATCCGCAACTTCTGCATCATCGCCCACATCGACCACGGCAAGTCGACGCTCGCAGACCGGATGCTGCAGATCACCGGCGTCGTCGACCCCCGGCAGATGCGTGCCCAGTACCTCGACCGCATGGACATCGAGCGTGAGCGCGGCATCACCATCAAGTCGCAGGCGGTCCGCCTCCCGTGGGCGCCGAAGACCGGCCCGAGCGCCGGGACGACGCACATCCTCAACATGATCGACACCCCGGGCCACGTGGACTTCACGTACGAGGTGTCCCGCTCCCTCGCCGCGTGCGAGGGCACCATCCTGGTGGTCGACGCGGCCCAGGGCATCGAGGCGCAGACCCTCGCCAACCTGTACCTGGCGCTGGAGAACGACCTCACGATCGTCCCGGTGCTCAACAAGATCGACCTGCCGGCCGCCCAGCCGGAGAAGTACGCCGCGGAGATCGCCCACATCATCGGCTGCGACCCCTCGGACGTGCTGCAGGTCAGCGCCAAGACCGGTCTCGGCGTCGAGGACCTGCTCGACCACATCGTCAACACCATCCCGGCCCCGGTCGGCGTCAAGGACGCCCCGGCCCGCGCGATGATCTTCGACTCGGTGTACGACTCCTACCGCGGCGTGGTCACCTACGTCCGTGTCGTGGACGGCCAGCTCACCAAGCGCGAGCGGATCGCGATGATGTCCACCGGCGCGACCCACGAGCTGCTGGAGATCGGCGTCATCTCGCCCGAGCCGAAGGTCGCCGACGGCCTCGGCGTCGGCGAGGTCGGCTACATCATCACCGGTGTGAAGGACGTCCGGCAGTCCAAGGTCGGTGACACGATCACCTCGATGCACAAGGGGGCGACCGAGGCGCTGGGCGGCTACAAGGAGCCGCGCCCGATGGTGTTCTCCGGCCTGTACCCGCTGGACGGCTCGGACTACCCGCTGCTGCGCGACGCCCTGGACAAGCTGCGCCTCAACGACGCCGCGCTGGTGTACGAGCCGGAGACCTCGGTCGCGCTCGGTTTCGGCTACCGCTGTGGCTTCCTCGGCCTGCTGCACCTGGAGATCATCCGGGAGCGCCTGGAGCGCGAGTTCAACCTCGACCTGATCTCCACCGCCCCGAACGTGGTCTACCGGGTGATCATGGAGGACGGCACCGAGCACACCGTCACCAACCCGAGCGAGTTCCCCACCGGCAAGCTTGCCGAGGTGTACGAGCCGGTCGTGCGCGGCACCATCCTGGCGCCGAACGAGTTCGTCGGCGCGATCATGGAGCTGTGCCAGTCCCGCCGGGGCAACCTCCAGGGCATGGACTACCTCTCCGAGGACCGGGTCGAGCTGCGCTACACCCTCCCCCTCGCGGAGATCGTCTTCGACTTCTTCGACCAGCTGAAGTCCAAGACCCGCGGCTACGCCTCGCTCGACTACGAGCCCATCGGCGAGCAGACCGCCCAGCTGGTGAAGGTCGACATCCTGCTGCACGGCGACGCGGTGGACGCCTTCTCTGCGATCGTGCACAAGGACAAGGCCTACGGCTACGGCGTGATGATGGCGGGCAAGCTCCAGAAGCTGATCCCCCGCCAGCAGTTCGAGGTGCCGATCCAGGCGGCGATCGGCTCCCGGGTGATCGCCCGCGAGACGGTCCGCGCGATCCGCAAGGACGTCCTCGCCAAGTGCTACGGCGGTGACATCTCCCGTAAGCGGAAGCTGCTGGAGAAGCAGAAGGAAGGCAAGAAGCGGATGAAGATGGTCGGCCGCGTGGAGGTCCCGCAGGAGGCCTTCATCGCCGCGCTGTCCACCGACGCCGAGGCGCCGAAGGAAAAGAAGTAGGCGGCAGCGGTACGCGGTGAAGGGCCCGGGCACCAGCCCGGGCCCTTCCGCGTTCCGCCCTCCGGCAGCGCTTCCGGCAGCGCTTCCGGCAGCGCTTCCGGCAGCGCCTGCCCGGCGCTACTTCAGCGCGCCGAGGACGGCGGCGACGATCCCGGCCTTGGCCAGCCGGCCCGCGGCGCCGGTGAACACCGTGGTCCTCATCGAGTCGTCCGGGTGGACCAGTTGGAGCAGCCCGTCCCGCCGCCCGAGGCTCACGCACTGCACGACGTACCGGTACGAGAACGGCTTCTCGGTGCGCCCGTCGAGCAGCCTGCCGACGTACTGGCCCTGCGGCAGGGCGGTGGCGCAGCCCATCCGCAGGGTGCCGATGCCGGGGACGGTGACGGCGGCGGCGTCGCCGACCACGTGGACGTCCGGGTGCGAGACCGACCGCAGGTGGTCGTCCACCAGGGCCCGGCCGCGGTCGTCGACGGCCAGTCCGGCCTCGGCGGCCAGCGGGTGCGGCTCCAGTGAGGCGGCCCAGACGGTGAGGTCGGCGTCGATCGGGCCGACGGTGGTGCGCAGTCCGTCCGGGGTGACCTCGGTGACGGTGGCGTTCTCGTGGACGGCGACGCCGAGCCGGTCGAGGACGCGGCGGACGTGGGCGCGGCCCTTGGGCGAGTAGATGCCGCCGACGAGGCCGGCCGAGACGATCCGCACCCGCCAGTCGGGGTGGGCTTCGGCGAGTTCGGTGGCCAGTTCGATGCCGGTGGCGCCGCCGCCGACCACGGCCAGGGTGCCGGGCCGGCCGGCTTCGCCGATCCGGTGCCGGACCTCGGCGGCGCGTTCGGCGGAGTGGGCGTGTTCGGCGGCGCCGGGGACGCCGTGCCAGGCGGTGCGGCTGCCGAGGGCGTGGACCAGGGTGTCGTAGGCGAGGGTGGTGCCGTCGTCGAGCAGGACCTTGCGGCCGGTGAGGTCGATCTCGACGGCGCGGGCCCGGTGGTGCCGGATGTCGCGGCCGCGGGCCAGGTCGCCGATGGCGGGCCAGTCGCGGCCGCGGCCGGCCGCCGCCTCGTGCTGGCGGACGCGGTGCAGGAGCCGCTCCTCGGGGGCGACCAGGGTGACGCTGTGGTGGCGGCCGGCGCCCTTGGCCGCGCTGAGTCCGGCGTACCCGGCGCCCAGTACGACGATCCGCCGGCCGGTGCTGGTGGTGCTGCTCATCTCGTCCGCCTCCTCACGAGGGCGCTCCCGGGGAGCGCCGGTGCGCTCCGGTGGAGCGCTGTTCGGGAGGGGGACGACGCGGCCGGCCGGGGTGTGACGGTGACCCGTGTCACACATCGGCCGGGGGTGTCGGGGACGGTCAGGGCGCCGTCAGGGGGTGGTGACCGGGCTGACGCGGCCGAGCTTCTCGGGGTTGACCACGATGTACGCCTCGGTGATCCGGCCGTCGGCCACGGTGAACGCGAGGACGCCGCCGACGGTGCCGGTGGCCAGGTCGTACCAGAGCAGTCCCGGTTCGCCGTTGACGGTGGCGGGGCGGGTGGCCGTGTCGGGGGTGAACCACTTGGCGACCAGTCCGGCCACCATGCGGGCCACCCGGTCGGCGCCGTGGATGGGGCGGACCCCGGCGCGGACGATGCCGCCGCCGTCGGAGTGCCAGACCACGTCCGGGTCGAGGATCTCCATCAGGGCGAGGATGTCGCCGCGGGTGCTGGCGGCGGCGAAGGCCTCGACCGCCTGGCGGTGCTCGGCGGGGTCGGTGCCGCCGGTGCGCCGCCCGCCGTCCCTGACCCGGCGGCGGGCCCGGGAGGCGAGCTGGCGGGCGGCGTCGGGGGAGCGGTGCAGCGAGCTGCCGATCTCCTCGAAGCCGACCGCGAAGACGTCGTGCAGTACGAAGGCGGCCCGTTCGGCGGGGGTGAGCTGTTCCAGTACGGCGAGCAGGGCGAGGGAGACGGACTCGCCGAGTTCGGCCAGGTCGGCGGGGGAGTGCGGGGCGTCGGTGTAGGAGACGGCCGGTTCGGGCAGCCATTCGCCGTAGTAGGCCTCCCGGCGGGCCCGGGCGGAGCCCAGCTGGTCGTAGCAGAGCCGGGTGACGACGGTGGTCAGGTAGGCGCGCGGGTCGGTGACGGTGGCGCGGTCGGCGGCCTGCCAGCGCAGCCAGGCGTCCTGGAGGACGTCCTCGGCGTCGGTGAAGGAGCCGAGCAGCCGGTAGGCGACCGAGCCCAGGTAGCGGCGGTTCGCCTCGAAGGCGTCCGGGGCGGCCGGGAGCTGGTCGTCGATCACCCGCCCAAGGTAGCGCCCGCCGGGGGCCTGCGGGAGGCCGGGGGACACGGGAGACCGGGAGCGGCGGGAACCCGGCGGACGCGGGGGCCGGGGACGCGGGGGCCGGAGACGCAAGGGGGCCGGGGCGGAAGGTTCCGCCCCGGCCCGTGACCCGCTGCCGGGTCAGTCCACCTCGGCCACGGCCTCGGCGAACTGCGCCTGGTAGAGCCGGGCGTAGGCGCCGTCGGCGGCGATCAGCTCGTCGTGCGAGCCCTGTTCGACGATCGAGCCGTTCTCCATCACCAGGATCACGTCGGCGTCCCGGATGGTGGAGAGCCGGTGGGCGATCACGAAGCTGGTGCGGCCGGTGCGCAGCCGGGCCATGGCCCGCTGGATCAGCACCTCGGTGCGGGTGTCGACGGAGCTGGTGGCCTCGTCCAGGACCAGGATGGACGGCTGGGCGAGGAAGGCCCGGGCGATGGTGATCAGCTGCTTCTCGCCCGCGCTGACGCCGGTGCCCTCGTCGTCGATGACGGTGTCGTAGCCGTCGGGCAGGGTGCGGACGAAGCGGTCGACGTGGGCGGCCTTGGCGGCTTCGACGACCTGGTCGCGGGTGGCTCCCTGGGCGCCGTAGGCGATGTTGTCGGCGATGGTGCCGCCGAACAGCCAGGTGTCCTGGAGGACCATGCCGATGCCGGAGCGCAGGTCCTCGCGGGACATCGCGGCGATGTCGACGCCGTCGAGGGTGATCCGTCCGGAGCGGACCTCGTAGAACCGCATCAGCAGGTTGACGAGGGTGGTCTTGCCGGCGCCGGTGGGGCCGACGATGGCGACGGTGTGGCCCGGTTCGACCTTGAGCGACAGGTCCTCGATGAGCGGCTTGTCGGGGTCGTAGCGGAAGGAGACGTCCTGGAAGGCGACCCGGCCGTGGACGGTGTCCGGCTTCTCGGGCATGGCGGGTTCGGGGCTCTGCTCGGGGGCGTCCAGCAGTTCGAAGACCCGCTCGGCGGAGGCGACGCCGGACTGCACCAGGTTGGCCATGCTGGCGACCTGGGTGAGCGGCTGGCTGAACTGCCGCGAGTACTGGATGAACGCCTGGACGTCGCCGATGGACAGCGCGCCGGAGGCGACCCGCAGGCCGCCGACGACGGCGACCAGCACGTACTGCAGGTTGCCGATCAGCATCATCGCGGGCTGGATGATCCCGGAGATGAACTGTGCCTTGTAACTGGCCTCGTACAGGGCCTCGTTGTGCTCGCGGAAGGTCTCGGCGGACTCGTGCTGGCGGCCGAACACCTTGACCAGGGTGTGGCCGGTGTACATCTCCTCGACGTGGGCGTTGAGTTGGCCGGTGGACTTCCACTGCTGGACGAACTGCGGCTGCGCCCGCTTGCCGACCTTGGTGGCGACGACCACCGACACCGGCACCGAGACCAGGGCGATCACGGCGAGCAGCGGGGAGATCCAGAACATCATCGCGAGCACGCCGACCACGGTGAGCAGCGAGTTGATGACCTGTCCCATGGTCTGCTGCATGGACTGGCCGATGTTGTCGATGTCGTTGGTGACGCGGCTGAGGACCTCGCCGCGCGGCTGCTTGTCGAAGTAGCTGAGCGGCAGTCGGGAGAGCTTGGCCTCGACGTCCTGGCGCAGCCGGTAGCTGGCGAGCTGGATGGCCCTGGTGGCGAGGCGGCCCTGGAAGATGCCGAAGACGGCGGAGGCGACGTAGATGCCGAGCACCCAGAGCAGGATGGTGCCGATGGCGCCGAAGTCCATGCCCTGGCCGGGGGTGAAGTGGACGGCGGAGAGCAGGTCGGCGACGCCGCCCTCGCCGTGGGCGCGCAGCCCGTCGATGACCTGGGCCTTGGAGGTGCCGGGGGCGAAGCGGGCGCCGACGACGCCGGCGAAGATCAGGTCGGTGGCGTCGCCGAGCACCTTGGGGCCGATGACGGCGCAGCCGATGCTGAGGACGCCGAGGAGCAGGACGCCGAGGAGGATGTTGCGTTCGGGGCGCAGCAGGCCGAGGACGCGTTTGCCGGAGCCCTTGAAGTCCATGGACTTCTCGGTGCCCTGGCCGCCCATGAAGCGGCCGGGTCCGGCGGGGCCGCGGCGGGCGGCGGCGGCCTGGGAGTCGCTGGGCAGTTCGGCGTCGTCCGCCTGCGGGTCGCCCTTGGTGAGGTCGGCCTTCGCGGGGCCTGCGCCGTCCGGGCCTGCGCCGTCCGGGCCTGCGCCGTTCGGGCCGGTGCCGTTCGCGGCGGCCGGTGCGGGGCCGGTGCCGTTCGGCCCGGTCGGCGCGGGGTCGGCCGTGGCCAGGTCGGCCGTTCCGGTGTCCTGCTCCGGGGTGGGCTTTCCGGGGGTGGTCACGCCGCCTCCTGCTCGGTGAGCTGGGAGAGCACGATCTCCCGGTACGTCGGGTTGTCGGCCATCAGCTCGTGGTGGGTTCCGCTGCCGACGACGGCGCCCTCGTCGAGGACGATGATCCGGTCGGCGTCGCGGATGGTGGACACGCGCTGGGCGACGATCAGGACGGTGGCGTTCGCGGTCTCGCGGGAGAGGGCCTTGCGCAGCCGGGCGTCGGTGGCGTAGTCGAGCGCGGAGAAGGAGTCGTCGAAGAGGTAGACGGAGGGCTTGCGGACCAGGGCCCGGGCGATGGCCAGGCGCTGGCGCTGGCCGCCGGAGACGTTGCTGCCGCCCTGGGCGATGGGGGCGTCCAGGCCTTCGGGGAGCTTCTCGACGAACTCCTTGGCCTGGGCGATCTCCAGGGCGTGCCAGAGCTCCTCGTCGGTGGCGTCGGGCCGGCCGTAGCGGAGGTTGCCGGCGACGGTGCCGGAGAACAGGTAGGGCTTCTGGGGGACGATGCCGACGCTGTCGGCGATCGCGGTGGCGGCGAGTTCGCGGACGTCCACGCCGTCCAGCAGGACCTGGCCGGAGGTGACGTCGAAGAGCCGGGGGACGAGGCCGAGCAGGGTGGACTTGCCGCTGCCGGTGGAGCCGATGATGGCGGTGGTCTCGCCGGGGCGGGCGGTGAGGTCGATGCCGCGCAGGACGGAGGCCTCGGCGCCGGGGTAGCGGAAGTCGACGGCGCGCAGTTCGAGGTTGCCGCCGCGGGGGGCCTCGGTGATCGGGGTGGCGGGCGGCACGACGCTGGATTCGGTGCGGAGGACTTCCTGGACGCGTTCGGCGCAGACCTCGGCGCGGGGCACCATCATGAACATGAAGGTGGCCATCATGACGCTCATCAGGATCTGCATCAGGTAGGAGAGGAAGGCGGTGAGCGCGCCGATCTCCATGGCGTGGCTGTCGATGCGGTGGGCGCCGAACCAGAGCACCGCGACGCTGGAGACGTTCACGACCAGCATGACGGCCGGGAACATGACGGACATCAGCCGGCCGACGCGGCGGGCGACGTCGGTGAGGCCCTCGTTGGCGGTGGCGAAGCGGGCCTGCTCCTGGTCGTCCTTGACGAAGGCGCGGATGACCCGGATGCCGGTGATCTGTTCGCGCAGGATCCGGTTCACGGTGTCGATGCGTTCCTGCATGCTGCGGAACTGGGGCCGCAGCGCGCGGACCAGCAGGACGACGACGACGGCGAGCGCGGGGATGACGGCGAGCAGCAGGCCGGACAGCGGGACGTCCTGGTTGAGCGCCATGATGATGCCGCCGACGCACATGATGGGTGCGGCGACCATGAGCGTGAAGCTCATCAGGGCGAGCATCTGGACCTGCTGGACGTCGTTGGTCGTGCGGGTGATCAGGGAGGGGGCGCCGAACTCGCCGACCTCGCGGCTGGAGAAGGTCTGTACGCGGTCGAAGACGGCGGCCCGGACGTCCCGGCCGAAGGCCATGGCGACGCGGGCGCCGATGAAGACGGCGCCGATCGAGCAGAGCGCCTGGGCGAGCGTCACGCCGATCATCACGCCGCCGACGCGCATGATGTATCCGGTGTCGCCCTTGATCACGCCGTCGTCGATGATGTCGGCGTTGAGCGTCGGCAGGTAGAGCGCCGCGAGGGTGGACACCAGCTGGAGGGCCACCAGCAGGGCGATCGGTCGGGAGTAGGGGCGCAGGTACGCCCTGAGCAGTCTGATCAGCACTAGCACACTCTTGTCGTCGCGGGTCGGGTTCGCATCCCGATTCTCGTTCTTCTGTAGCCTCGTACAGGCCATTCGGCGTGTGGGAACCGAGGGTTTGCCGGGCTTTTGCCGAACGGTCCGGCAGGTCGCCGGTCGTTCCCGGTGCCGGGCGCGGCCGTGGGCACGGTCGCCCCGGGGGTGTGCCGTCCGGTGCCGCCCCCTTACGGAATGACCGGTTTCCCCCTAGGCTGCTGATTGCCCCCTTGTTACTGACGGGTACCGCTCAGGTGAACCGGGGCCCGGCGACCGCCCCCACGGCCGCCGAGACAATCCCTCAGACGGCCACCCGCCCCCGGAGGTCCTCGTTGAGTTCCGCGCAGTCCCTGATCGACTCCGGCAGGCCCGACCTCGTCGCCGGGCGTCCCGCCTCCGTCGCGCACCTGTTCCTGGAGCGGGTCGCCGCGACCCCGAATGCGGAGGCCTACCGCCACCCCGCCCCGGTCGACGAGCACGCCGCGGACGGCGCGCCCGGCGCGGAGCAGTGGCGCTCGCTCACCTGGGCGCAGACCGCGGTCCGGGTCAAGGCGGTGGCCGCCGGACTGATGGCGCTCGGCATCCGGCCGGAGGACCGGGTCGCCCTGGCCTCCTCCACCCGGATCGAGTGGATCGTCGCGGACCTCGGCGCCATGTGCGCGGGCGCCGCGATCACGACCGTCTACCCGAGCACCAACGCGGACGAGACGGCGTTCATCCTCTCCGACTCCGGCTCCCGGGCGCTGTTCGCGGAGAACGCCGCCCAGCTCGCCAAGGCCGCCGCGCAGATCGGGCAGCTGCCCGACCTGCGTACGGTGATCCTCTTCGACGCGCCCGAGGCAGGCTCCGAGGACGCCCCCGGGGGATCCGCCGGGGACGCCCCGGGGACGGCGGGCCTGGACGTGCTCACCCTCGCCGAGCTGGAGCGGCGCGGTACCGAGTACCTGGCGCAGCACCCCGACGCGGTGGAGAAGGCCGTCGACGGGCTCGGCAAGGAGCAGCTGGCCACCCTGATCTACACCTCCGGCACCACCGGCCGCCCCAAGGGCGTGCGCCTGGTGCACGACTGCTGGGCGTACGAGGGCCGGGCGCAGGAGGCCAGCGGGCTGCTGCGCTCCGACGACGTCCAGTTCATGTGGCTGCCCCTGTCGCACGTGTTCGGCAAGACGCTGATCTCCGGGCAGATCGCCACCGGCCACGTGATGGCCGTGGACGGCCGGGTGGACCGGATCATCCACAACCTGCCGGTGATCCGGCCGACCATCATGGCCTCGGCGCCGCGCATCTTCGAGAAGGTCTACAACGGCATCGCCGGGAAGGCCCGGGCCGAGGGCGGCGCCAAGTACAAGATCTTCATGTGGGCGGCCAAGGTCGCCCGCGAGCACGCCCGGGCGGTCCAGGAGAGCCGGGTCGCCACCGGGACGGGCACCGCTCCGCTGGGCCTGCGGGCGCAGCACGCGCTGGCCGACCGGCTGGTGTACGCGAAGATCCGGGCGGCCTTCGGCGGGCGGCTGCGCGGCGCGGTGTCCGGCAGCGCCGCGCTGGCCCCGGAGATCGGCTACTTCTTCCTCGGCGCCGGCGTGCCGATCCTGGAGGGCTACGGCCTCAGCGAGACCAGTGCCGGCTCCTGCGTGAACCGGGAGGAGGACGTGCGGATCGGCACGGTGGGCCGCCCGCTGCCCGGCACCGAGGTGCGGATCGCCGAGGACGGCGAGATCCTGCTGCGCGGCCCGGGCGTCATGCGCGGCTACCACAACCTGCCGGAGAAGACCGCCGAGGTGCTGGAGCCGGACGGCTGGTTCCACACCGAGGACATCGGCGAGCTCGGCCCGGACGGCTTCCTGCGGATCACCGACCGCAAGAAGGACCTGTTCAAGACCTCCGGCGGCAAGTACGTGGCGCCCAGCGAGGTCGAGGGCAAGTTCAAGGCGGTCTGCCCGTTCGTCAGCAACATCCTGGTGATCGGCAACGGCCGCAACTACTGCACCGCGCTGATCGGCCTGGACGAGGCGGTCATCATGCCGTGGGCCGCCGAGCACGGCCTGGCCGGGAAGTCCTACACCGAGGTGGTCGCCGACCCGGCGGTCCACGAGCTGGTCGAGGGCTTCGTGAAGCGGCTCAACGCAGGGCTCCAGCGCTGGCAGACGATCAAGAAGTTCCACCTGCTGCCGCGCGACCTCGACGTGGAGCACGGCGAGCTCACCCCGAGCCTGAAGATCAAGCGCCCGGTGGTCGAGCGGACCTACGCGGACGCGGTCACCGCGATGTACGCGGGCGCCAACGAGGCCTGAGCGCGCCCCGTCCCGTACGGCCTGCGGTGATCGCCGGGCCGTACGGGACAATGGGGGCATGCCCTCCGCACTCCCCGACGGCGAACCCGTGCCGTCCGACGGTTCCCTGCCCGCGCACGCCCTCACCGGGCTCGGCAGGCGTCCCTTCGGCTTCTACCTGCACGTGCCGTACTGCGCCAGCCGCTGCGGCTACTGCGACTTCAACACCTACACGGCCACCGAGCTGCGCTCCTCCGGGGCCGTCGCCTCCCAGGAGACGTACGCGGACAACGTGGTCGCCGAGATCCGGCTGGCCCGGCGGGTGCTGGGGGAGACGGACCTGCCGGTGCGGACGGTCTTCCTCGGCGGCGGCACGCCCACCCTGCTGCCCGCCCGCGACCTGGTGAAGATGCTCGCCGCGATCCGCGAGGAGTTCGGGCTCGCCGACGGCGCCGAGGTCACCACCGAGGCCAACCCGGAGTCCGTCGACCCGGCGTACCTGGCCGAGCTGCGCGAGGGCGGCTACAACCGGATCTCCTTCGGCATGCAGAGCGCCCGCCCCCACGTGCTGCGGCTGCTCGACCGCCACCACACCCCGGGGCGCCCGGAGGCCTGTGTCGCCGAGGCCCGCGCGGCCGGCTTCGACCACGTCAACCTGGACCTGATCTACGGCACCCCCGGCGAGTCCGACGACGACTGGCGGGCCTCCCTGGACGCCGCGATCGGCGCCGGGCCCGACCACGTCTCCGCGTACTCCCTGATCGTCGAGGACGGCACCAAGCTGGCCGCCCGGGTCAAGCGCGGCGAGCTGCCGATGATCGACGACGACGTGCACGCCGACCGCTACCTCATCGCCGAGCAGGCACTCGCCGCCGCCGGGTACCACTGGTACGAGGTCTCCAACTGGGCCGCCACGCCCGAGGGCCGCTGCCGGCACAACGAGCTCTACTGGACCGGCGCCGACTGGTGGGGCGCGGGCCCGGGCGCCCACAGCCACGTCGGCGGCGTCCGCTGGTGGAACGCCAAGCACCCCGCCGCGTACGCCCAGGCCCTCGCCGAGGGCCGCACCCCGGGGCTGGGCCGCGAGGTCCTGGGCGACGAGGACCGCCGGGTCGAGCGCATCCTGCTCGAACTGCGCCTGGTCGAGGGCGTCGCGCTGGACCTCCTCACCGGCACCGGCCGCGAGGCCGCCGCCAAGGCCCTCGCCGACGGCCTCCTGGACCCGGGCCCGTACGAGCGGGGTCGCGCCGCGCTCACCCTCCAGGGGCGGCTGCTGGCGGACGCGGTGGTACGTGACCTGGTGGACTGAGTGTCGTTAACGTGGTGTCAGCCGTCGGAGGGAGCGCGCAATGACCGCCATCGATGACCGGGTGACGGGGATCTTCGAGAACCTGGAGGTCCCCGAAGGCTTCAAGGCCGAGCTCATCAGGGGGGAAATCGTGATGATGGCCGGGCCGGACCTGGTCCACAACATCATTGTCGAAGCCATTCGGGACCAACTCCCCCGGACGCGGTGGCACCGCTTGACCACCCAGGACATCGATCTCCCGGGCCTGACGAGTGAGCCTCAGCCGGACCTGGTCGTGTTCGAACGGGAGGCGTTCGAAGGCCCCGGTCGACTGGTTCCCGCGCCCGTTCTGGCCCTGGTGGTCGAGGTCGTCTCCAGGACCAGTGTTCTCCGCGACTACCGGACCAAGCGGGAGTTGTACGCCGAGGGCGGGATTCCCGTGTACCTGGTCGTCGACCCGATCAAGGCCGTCTGCGTGCTCCTCACCGAGCCGACCCGGGCGAGCGCCTCGGGGATGCCGGACTACGTGTCCGAGCGGACCACCAAGTTCGGCGAGCCGATTCCGGTGGACCTGCTGGGCGTCACGCTCGACACCTCGGAGTTCCAGACCTACGCGTGACGGGCGGCCCGCCCCTCCGGAGCCGCGACGCGGCGGTCCCGCGTCGCCGTGCCGCCGCGCTCGTCCGCGGTTCGGGACACGGCGACCTCCGGAGACGGGGTCGAACCGGGAGAGTGTCCCGTTCGCGGGGTCACTCCGGAAGCGTCACGAAGTCGATCAGTTCCTCGACCCGGCCGAGCAGTTCGGGTTCCAGGTCCTTGTAGGTGTCGACCTTCGACAGGATGTGCTTCCAGGCCGCCGGGGTGTCCGCCGGCCAGCCGAGGCGGCGGCAGGTGCCCTCCTTCCAGTCCTCGCCGCGGGGGACGGCGGGCCAGCCGGGGATGCCGACGCTCGACGGCTTCACGGCCTGCCAGATGTCGATGTAGGGGTGGCCGACGACCAGCACGGACTCGCCGGTGACCTGCCCGGCGATCCGGTGCTCCTTGGTGCCGGGGAGCAGGTGGTCGACCAGGACGCCGAGGCGGCGGCCCGGGCCGGGGGCGAAGCCGGCGACGATCGCGGGCAGGTCGTCGATGCCCCGCAGGTACTCCACGACGACGCCCTCGACGCGCAGGTCGTCGCCCCAGACCCGCTCGACCAGCTCGGCGTCGTGGCGGCCCTCGACGTAGATCCGGGACTCGCGGGCGACCCGGGCGCGGGCGCCCCGGACGGCGACCGAGCCGGAGGCGGTGCGCCCGGCCCCGGCCCCGACGTCGCGCCCGGCGGGGGCCGGACCGGCCGGGCGGACCAGGGTGACGACCCGGCCCTCCAGCAGGAAGCCGCGCGGGACCAGCGGGAACACCCGGTGCTTGCCGAAGCGGTCCTCCAGGGTGACGGTGAACCCCTCGGCGGTCTTCTCGCAGCGCACCACGGCCCCGCAGAAGCCGCCGGCCGCCTCCTCGACCACCAGGTCCCGCTCGGCGGGCACCTCCGGGGCGGGGGCCTGTTTCTTCCACGGCGGGGTCAGGTCGGGTCCGTACTGGCGGCTGCGCATACGGGTGATCATAGGGACGGCGGACGGGCCGTCAGAGGCCCGGCGCGCCCCAGACCGGGAACCAGCGGGACAGGTCCTTCTCCAGCCGCAGGTCGTTCCCCAGCATCGCGTTGACCTGGAGTTCCAGCGGGCTGTTGCGCCGCTCCCCGCCGCCGGGCATCGGTGCGAAGGGGTAGAAGGTACCTCGCTTGTAGAGGTACACCAGGGCCAGCGACTGCTCCTGGGCGTCGCCGCCCGCGTCGTTTCGACGGAAGCCCACCAGCGAGCAGAGCAGCTGCGGGCCGAAGCCGTTCGCCTCCAGCTCGCTGTTGACGGCGTGCAGGTCGTTCACCAGCTCCGGCAGCTCCCCGGGGGAGTGCCGGGCGAGCAGCCAGGAGTAGCCGTAGCCGTCCTTGGAGGCCTCCACCGGGACGCCGCCGCGCCCGGTGTCGGCGTCCAGCAGGGCCCGGACCTGCTCCTCGACCTGGCCGAAGGCCGCGCCCTCGACGGCCGCGAAGCAGACCGAGCCGAGCCCGGTCGGCGTGAAGCCGGCCCCGGCCTCCAGGGTGAGCGCGGCGGACGGCACGCCGAACAGCTGGTCGAGGTCGGGTTTGACGGGCTTGGTGCGGCCGAACAGGGTGTCCAGGATTCCCACGGCGGTCCTTCCGGGTCGGGGGTCAGCGGCCGAGCTGCTCGGAGATCTTCGCCAGCTGCTCCAGCCGCTTCTCCAGCGACGGGTGGGTGGAGAGCAGCTGGGAGGCGGTCTCCTTGGCGCTGAGCGCGGGGGCGAAGTAGAAGGCGTTGTACGGCTGCGCCTGGCGCAGGTCCTTGCTGGGGATGGCCGCGATCTGCCCGGTCACCTTGGTGAGGGCCGAGGCGAGCGCGCTGGGCCGGCCGGTGAGCTGGGCGGCGGCGCGGTCGGCGGCCAGCTCGCGGTAGCGGGAGAGCAGCCGGGTGAGCAGGAAGCTGATCGCGTAGACGACCATCGAGACCAGCGGGATGACCAGGGCCGCGATGGCCGCGTTCTGGTCGTTGCTGTTGCGGTTGCCGCCCATGAACCCGCCGTACATGGCGATCCGGGTCATCGCCCCGGCGAGCACGCCGAGGAAGCCGGCGATCGTCATCACCGCGACGTCCCGGTGGGCGACGTGGGACAGCTCGTGGGCGAGGACGCCCTCCAGTTCCTCGGGTTCCAGGCGGCGCAGCAGGCCGGTGGTCACGCAGACCACCGCGTTCTGCGGGTTGCGGCCGGTGGCGAAGGCGTTCGGCATGTCGTTGTCGGCGACCGCCACGCGGGGCTTGGGCATGTCGGCCAGCGCGCAGAGCCGGTCGATCGTGCCGTGCAGTTGGGGGTACTCCTCCGGGGACACCGTGCGGGCGCCCATCGCCCGCTCGGTGATCTTGTCGCTGAACCAGAACTGGGCCACGAACAGCCCGCCGGAGATCAGGACGATCAGCGGCCAGGCGCCGCGCAGCAGCGCGATCAGCAGGCCGGTGAAACCGACGTACAGCAGCCCGATCACGAACATCGTCACGACCATGCGGCCGGTCAGGCCGCGGTCGGGTGCGAAACGGGTGTGCTGGCCCGAGCTCGACATCGCTTGCTCCTCCATTCGCCGTCGCTTCCGATGCTGCCACCCGGACGGCCCCGGGGCACCACCCGCGCGCCGGGAACCGGTGAACGGCCGGCGCCTCGCGGGCCGTACCCGGAACTGCGGGCAGGATCACCCCGGTCGGGCCGTTCCTGCGGTAGGACCCGGGCCGTACACTGGCAGGTACGGTTCTGGCACTCGTAGGTTCAGAGTGCCAAGCCGGGGCCTCCCGGAGCGCCCGCAGCAGCACACAGGGACACAGACGGACAACGTGCGAAGACGGAGGTGCGTGCCCCATGGCCGGAGAGGTCCGCCAGCTGGACGAACGCAAGCTCGCCGTGCTCCGCGCGATCGTGCAGGACTACGTGGGCACCGAGGAGCCGGTCGGCTCCAAGGCCCTGGTGGAACGGCACAACCTCGGGGTCTCGCCGGCGACCGTCCGCAACGACATGGCGGCGCTGGAGGAGGAGGGCTACATCCACCAGCCGCACACCAGTGCCGGCCGGATCCCCACCGACAAGGGGTACCGCCTCTTCGTCGACAAGCTCGCCGAGATCAAGCCGATGACCGCGCCCGAGCGCCGGGCCATCCGGCACTTCCTGGACGGCGCGGTCGACCTGGACGACGTGGTGGCACGCACCGTGCGGCTGCTCGCCCAGCTGACCCGGCAGGTCGCGGTGGTGCAGTACCCCTCGCTGACGCGCTCCACCGTCCGGCACATCGAGCTGGTGGCGCTGGCCCCGGCCAAGGTGATGCTGGTCCTGATCACCAACACCGGCCGGGTCGAGCAGCGGATGGTCGACTGCCCGGGCCCGGTCGGCGAGACGGTCCTGGCGGACCTGCGGGCCGCGATCAACGCGAGAGCGGCCGGCCGGCGCCTCCCCGAGGTCCCCGGGCTGCTGGAAGAGCTCCCGGCGGCGTTCGAGCAGGCCGACCGGCCGACCGTGACCACGGTCCTCGCGACCCTGTTCGAGACGCTCGCGGAACAGAACGAGGAACGGATCATGCTGGCCGGCACGGCCAACCTGACCCGCTTCGGGCACGACTTCCCGCTCACCATCCAGCCGGTGCTCGAAGCCCTGGAGGAGCAGGTCATCCTGCTCCGCCTCCTGGGTGAGACCACGGACGCCGCGATGACGGTCCGGATCGGGCGGGAGATCGCCTACGAGGGGCTGAATTCCACCTCGGTCGTGTCCGTCGGTTACGGTTCGGGCGACGAGAGCGTGGCCAAACTGGGCGTGATCGGTCCGACCCGGATGGACTACCCGGGCACAATGGGGGCGGTGCGGGCGGTGGCGCGGTACGTGGGCCAGATCCTGGCCGAGTCGTAGCAAACGCCGCTGTTGCACGGGCAACGGCGGTGACCAGTCGCAGCACTACTACAGGCGGAACAAGCGGAGCATTTGGTGGCCACGGACTACTACGCGGTACTCGGCGTCCGACGGGATGCGGGGCAGGACGAGATCAAGAAGGCGTTCCGGCGCCTGGCACGCGAACTGCACCCGGACGTCAACCCGGACCCGAAGACGCAGGAGCGGTTCAAGGAGATCAACGCCGCCTACGAGGTGCTCTCCGATCCGCAGAAGCGCCAGGTCTACGACCTCGGCGGCGACCCGCTGTCCCCGGGCGGCGGCGGAGCGGGCGGCTTCGGCGCGGGCGCGGCGGGCTTCGGCTTCTCCGACATCATGGACGCCTTCTTCGGCGCCGCGGCCGGCCAGCGCGGACCGCGCTCGCGCACCCGCCGGGGCCAGGACGCCATGATCCGGCTGGAGATCACCCTGGAGGAGGCCGCCTTCGGCACCACCAAGGAGCTCCAGGTCGACACGGCCGTCACCTGCACCACGTGCAGCGGCGAGGGCGCGGCCCCCGGCACCTCCGCGCAGACCTGCGACATGTGCCGCGGCAAGGGCGAGGTCTCCCAGGTCACCCGGTCCTTCCTGGGCCAGGTCATGACCTCCCGGCCCTGCCCGCAGTGCCAGGGCTTCGGCACCGTCGTGCCGACCCCGTGCCCGGAGTGCGCCGGCGACGGCCGGGTCCGCGCCCGCCGCACGCTGACCGTCAAGATCCCGGCCGGTGTCGACAACGGCACCCGGATCCAGCTGGCCGGCGAGGGCGAGGTCGGCCCCGGCGGCGGCCCGCCCGGCGACCTGTACGTCGAGATCGCCGAGACCAGCCACACCATCTTCCAGCGGCGCGGGGACGACCTGCACTGCACCGTCACCATCCCGATGACGGCGGCCTCGCTCGGCACCCAGGTGCCGCTGCAGACCCTGGACGGCATGGAGGAGATCGACATCCGGCCCGGCACCCAGTCCGGCCAGTCGATCCCGCTGCACGGCCGGGGCATCACCCACCTGCGCGGCGGCGGCCGGGGCGACCTGATAGTGCACGTCGAGGTGAAGACGCCGACCAAGCTCGACCCCGAGCAGGAGGACCTGCTGCGCCGTCTCGCGGTGCTGCGCGGCGAGGAGCGGCCGTCCGGCCAGTTCGCGCCGGGCCAGCAGGGGCTCTTCTCCCGCCTGAAGGACGCCTTCAACGGCCGGTAGCCGTCCGGGAGGGGGTGCCGGGGATCCCGCCCGGCACCCCCTTCGCGTTCCCGTTCCCGCCTGACCCCCTCCGGAGGACCACCCCATGACCGCGCCCGTCTTCGTCGTCGAGACCGAGCGGATCGCCGCCGCCGTGCCCGGCACCGTGGTGCGCCTGGACGGCCCGGAGGGTCGGCACGCGGCCGCGGTCAAGCGGCTGGAGGCCGGCGAGGCGGTGACCCTCGCCGACGGCCTGGGCCTCGGCGTCGACGGGACGGTCGCCGCCGTCCTCGGCAAGGACGCGGTGGACGTGGCGGTCACCGCCGTGCGCCGGGAGCCGGAGCCCGCGCCGCGGATCGTCGTCGTCCAGGCGCTGCCCAAGGGCGACCGCGGCGAGCTGGCCGTGGAGACCATGACCGAGGTCGGCGTCGACGTGGTGATCCCGTGGGCGGCCTCGCGCTGCATCACCCAGTGGAAGGGCGAGCGCGGCGCCAAGGCGCTCGCCAAGTGGCGGGCCACCGCCCGGGAGGCGGGCAAGCAGTCGCGCCGGCTGCGCTTCCCCGAAGTGCGCGACCTGATGACCACCCGGCAGCTGGCGCCGGTCCTGGCCGGGGCCGGGTTCGCCGCCGTGCTGCACGAGGAGGGCGCCGAGCCGCTGGCGCACGCCGCGCTGCCGACGGCCGGGGACCTCGTGCTGGTGGTCGGCCCGGAGGGCGGGGTCTCCCCGGAGGAGCTGGCCGCCTTCGCCGAGGCGGGGGCCGGACCGTACCGGCTGGGCCCCTCGGTGCTGCGCACCTCCACCGCCGGGGTTGCCGCCGGCGCGCTGCTGCTGGGGCGCACCGGCCGCTGGTCCTGAGGCCGCGGCGGCCCGCGACGGCCCTGGCCGGCCCTCGCCGGAGCGTTCCGGCGAGGGCCGCGCCGACGGCCCGTACTACGGCCCGCCCGGCCGGTCCAGCCGGTTCGCCCGAGGGGCGCGACTCTGCCGAAAAGCCCGGCGGCCCGTCCGCGTCCGTGCCTACCCTGGCCGCGTGACGGACTCCCTGAGCACCTCCTCGGGCGCCTACCTGCGCCACCCCCACCTGCACGGCGACCTGGTCGCCCTCGTCGCCGAGAACGACCTCTGGCTCGCCCCGCTGGAGGGCGGCCGGGCCTGGCGGCTGACGGCCGACCACCTGCCGGTCCAGGACGCCCGGTTCTCCCCGGACGGGCGGCAGATCGCCTTCACCTCCACCCGGGACGGCGCGCCGGAGGTGCACGTGGTGCCGGTGGACGGCGGGCCGTCCCGCCGGCTCACCCACTGGGGCAGCGCCCAGACCCGGGTGCTCGGCTGGACGGCCGACGGCCGCCCGATCGCCACCACCACCGCCGGCCAGGCCACCCCGCGGCGCAGCTGGGCGCACGCCGTGCCGCCGGACGGCGGCGAGCCGGAGCGGCTGCCGTACGGGCCGGTCGGCGGGATCGCCTTCGAGCCGGGCGGCCCGGGGGCCCTCCCGGCCGACGGCGGGGGCAGGGTGCTGCTGGCCAGTGCGGCGATCCGCGAACCGGCCTGGTGGAAGCGCTACCGGGGCGGCCGGGCGGGCAAGCTGTGGCTCGGCCGGGACGAGTTCGCCCGCGTCCACCAGGAGCTGGACGGGCAGCTGTACTCGCCGATGTGGGTGGCCGGCCCCGAGGGCGGGCCCGGCGGCCGGATCGCCTTCCTGTCCGACCACGAGGGCGTCGGCGAGCTGTGGTCCAGCCTCCCGGACGGGTCCGACCTGCGCCGCCACACCACCGGCGCGGACGGCTTCTACGCCCGCAACGCCACCACCGACGGCACCCGGGTGGTGTTCCACCGGGCCGGGGACGTCTGGCTGCTGGACGACCTGGCCGGCGCCGAGCCGCGCCGCCTGGACATCCGGCTGGCCGGCCCGCGCAGCGGCCGCCGCCCCCGCCCGGTGGCCGCCGCGCACTACCTGGACACGGTCGCCCCCGACCGCACCGGCCGGGCCAGCGCCGTCGTGGTGCGCGGCGGCGTGCACTGGCTGACCCACCGCGAGGGCCCGGCCCGGGCGCTGGACGAGACGCCGGGCGTGCGCGGACGGCTGGCCCGGGTGGTGCCGGGCGAGGACGGCGCCCAGGGAGTGCTCTGGGTGTCCGACGCCGAGGGCGAGGACGCCCTGGAGTTCGCCCCGGCCGTGCACGGCGCCGAACGCCGCCGGCTGGCCGCCGGGCAGCTCGGCCGGGTCAACTCGCTGACCGTCTCCCCGGACGGCAAGCAGGCCGCGCTCGGCGTGCACGACGGCCGGGTGCTGCTGGTGGCGCTCGCCGACGGCACCGTGCACGAGCTGGCGCGCAGCACCGACGGCGAGGTCGGCGGGCTGGTCTTCAGCCCGGACTCGGCCTGGCTGGCCTGGTCGCGGCCGGTGCCGGGGATGGGCCCGTACTCGCTGCGCCAGATCGTGCTGGCCAACCTGGCCACCCGGACCGTCGGCGAGGCCACCCAGCAGCGCTTCATCGACACCTCGCCGGCCTTCACCGCGGACGGCCGCTACCTGGCCTTCCTGTCGGTGCGCAACTTCGACCCGGTCTACGACTCGCACGTCTTCGACCTGTCGTTCCCCAACGGCTGCCGCCCGTACCTGATCACGCTGGCCGCCGACACGCCGTCGCCGTTCGGACCGCAGCGGGCCGGGCGCCCGCTGGGCGGGGAGGAGGACGAGCCGCGGGCCAGGAAGGCCGACGGTGAGGAGGCCGGCGCCGAGGCCGCGCCGGTGACCAGGGTGGACCTGGACGGCATCGCCGACCGGATCGTCCCCTTCCCGGTCGAGGGCGGGCTGTTCGGCACCCTGCGGGCGGCCAAGGACGGCGTGCTGTGGACCAGGGTCCCGCTGCTCGGCGAACTCGGCGACGAGGCGGCCTCGTTGGAGGACGACCGGCCCCGGCCGGTGCTGGAGCGCTTCGACCTGAAGAAGCGCCGGGTCGAGCAACTGGTGCACGGCGTCGACGGCTTCGCGGTCAGCGGGGACGGCGGCCGGGTCGCCGTGCTGGACGAGGGCGAGCTGCGGATCGTCCCGGCCGACCACAAGGCGGGCGGCGAGGACGACGAGACCGCGGTGGACCTCGCCCGGTTGCGGGTCACCGTCGACCCGGCCGCCGAGTGGCGCCAGATGTACGCCGAGAACGGCCGGCTGATGCGGGACAACTTCTGGCGCCCCGACCTGTCCGGCGTCGACTGGGCCGGGGTCCTGGAGCGCTACCGGCCGCTGGTGGAGCGGGTCGGCTCGCACGACGACCTGGTCGACCTGCTCTGGGAGGTGCACGGCGAACTCGGCACCTCGCACGCCTACGTCCTCCCGTACGGCCCGCACACCGAGCCCGCCCGGCGCCAGGGCCTGCTCGGCGCCGACCTGGTGAAGGAGGACGGGCAGTGGCTGATCGCGCGGATCCTGCCCGGCGAGTCCTCCGACCCGAGGGCCCGCTCGCCGCTGGCCGCCCCCGGGGCCGCGATCCGTCCGGGCGACGCGGTCCTGGCGGTCAACGGCCGCCCGGTGGACCCGGTCACCGGCCCGGCCCCGCTGCTGGCCGGCACCGCCGGGCAGCCGGTCGAGCTGACCGTGGCCGGCAAGGACGGCACCGACCGGCGCCACCCGGTCGTCGTCCCGCTGGCCGACGAGGAGGCGCTGCGCTACCACGACTGGGTGGCCGGGCGGCGGGCCGCGGTGCGCGAACTGTCCGGCGGGCGGCTCGGCTACCTGCACGTGCCCGACATGCAGACCACCGGCTGGGCGCAGATCCACCGCGACCTGCGCTCGGAGATGGCCAAGGAGGGCGTGGTCGTCGACATCCGGGAGAACCGGGGCGGCCACACCTCGCAGCTGGTGATCGAGAAGCTCGCCCGCCGGATCATCGGCTGGAACCTCAGCCGGGACACCGACAGCCCGGTGCCGTACCCCGGCGACGCCCCGCGCGGGCCGGTCGTCGCGCTCGCCGACCAGGACTCCGGCTCGGACGGCGACATCGTCAACGCCGCCATCCAGGCGCTCGGGATCGGCCCGGTGGTCGGCACCCGCACCTGGGGCGGGGTGATCGGCATCGACAGCCAGTACCGGCTGGTCGACGGCACCCTGGTCACCCAGCCCAAGTACGCGTTCTGGCTGGAGAACTACGGCTGGGGCCTGGAGAACCACGGCGTCGACCCGGACGTCGAGGTGCCGATCGCCCCGCACCACTGGGCGGCCGGCGAGGACCCGCAGCTGGCCGAGGGCGTCCGGATCGCGCTGGCCGCGCTGGCCGAGACCCCGGCCCGCACGGCGCCGCCGCTGCCCGGCCGGTAGCCGGGAGGCCCCGGCCGGGAGGCGGGAGGCGGGAGCGGGAGGTCGGACGGGCCGACCTCCCGTTCCCGGGCGTGGGTAGGATGCGGGGCTGTTTCTTGATCCACAGTTCACGGGGGAACCACCATGGCGCAGGGCTACCCGCCGCCGCAGTACGACCGGAATCCTTACGCACAGCCGCAGCCGCAGCCGCAGCCCTATCCGCCGCAGCAGCCACAGGGCTACCCGCCGCAGGGGTACGCGCAGCCGCCGCAGCCGTACCCGCCGCAGGGCTACCAGCAGCCCCAGGGCTACCCGCCGCAGCCGTACCCGCAGCCGGAGCCGTACCCGCAGCAGCCGTACCCCCAGCAGGCGTACGCACAGGCGCAGCCCTATCCGCAGCAGCCGCAGCCCCACCCGCAGCAGCAGGCCGCGGCGCTGCCGCCGTGCCCCAGGGAGGCGGGCGGCGGCCGGCGCTTCCTGGCGATCGTGCTCGACTTCGGCCTCGCGGTCGGCCTCGGCTTCGCCGCCGCCGACGCCGCGAGCCGCCCGAAGGTCCGGCAGGTGGCCGGCCACGCCGTCCAGAGCGGCGGTCCGCTGCTGCCGTACGTCCTGGCGCTGGTCGGCGTCGGCCTGCTCGCGTCCTTCCTCAACCAGGTGGTGCTCGCCCGGCTGACCGGTTTCAGCGTCGGCAAGGCCGTCCTGGCGATGCGGCTGGTGCGCACCAAGCGGGTGATGCGCCCCAACACCTGGCGGCTCACCAGGCGCTGGCTGCTGGGCTTCGTCTTCCTCGCGGTGGCGTTCCTCTCCGACGACTTCGACCTGGACGACGGCGACATCGTCGGCATGCGCGCGGTGCGCTGGAAGCATCTGAGGGAGTATCGGCAGGCCGTGGCCGGGCTCGGCTAGGCTGCGCCCGTACGGCTCCAGCACCCGACGCACCGTTCCCGAGGAGAAGCCGATGGCCGGCGAGGCGCAGTCCGACTGCCTGTTCTGCAAGATCGTGGCGGGCGAGATCCCCGCGACGGTGGTGCGCAAGACCGAGCGGGTCCTCGCCTTCCGCGACATCGCCCCCAAGGCCCCCGTGCACGTCCTGGTCATCCCGCACGTCCACTACCCGAACGCGGCCGCGCTGGCCGCCGCCGAGCCGGGGATCGCGGGCGAGCTGCTGGCCGAGGCGGGCCGGGTGGCCGAGGACGAGGGCATCGCGGACTACCGGCTGATCTTCAACACCGGTGCGGGGGCCGGGCAGACGGTCTTCCACGCGCACGTCCACGTGCTCGGCGGTACGCACATGACCGAGAGCATGGTCTGACCCCAGGTGTCCCAGCGCGAACTCGTCGTCCTCGGCACCGCCAGCCAGGTGCCCACCCGGCACCGCAACCACAACGGCTACCTGCTGCGCTGGGACGGCGAGGGACTGCTGTTCGACCCCGGCGAGGGCACCCAGCGCCAGATGCTGCACGCCGGGGTCACCGCCACCCAGATCACCCGGATCGCGGTCACCCACTTCCACGGCGACCACTGCCTGGGCCTCGCCGGGGTGATCCAGCGGATCAACCTGGACCGCGTCCCGCACCCGGTGGACGTCTACTTCCCGGCCTCCGGCGAGGTCTACTTCGAGCGGCTGCGGTACGCCACCGCCTACCACGAGACGGCCGTGCTGCGGCCGCGGCCGATCGACGACCCCGGCCCGCTGCCCGCGCCGGGCGCCCGCTTCGCGCTGGACGCGGTGCGGCTCGACCACCCCGTGGAGTCCTTCGGCTACCGGCTGTCCGAGCCGGACGGCCGCCGGCTGGTGCCCGAGCGGCTCGCCGCGCTGGGCCTGTCCGGCCCGGCGGTGGGCCGGCTCCAGCACGAGGGCGCGATCGAGGCGGCCGGGCGCCGGGTCACCCTGGACGAGGTCAGCGAGGCCCGGCCGGGCCAGAAGTTCGCCTTCGTGATGGACACCCGGCTGTGCGAGGGCGTGTACGAGCTCGCGGAGGGCACCGACCTGCTGGTGGTCGAGGCGACCTTCACCGACGCCGACGCCCGCCTCGCCGAGGAGCACGGCCACCTCACCGCCGGGCAGGCGGCCAAGGTCGCCGCCGAGGCGGGGGCGCGCACCCTGGTGCTGACCCACTTCTCCCAGCGCTACCCGGACCTGGGCCGGCACCTGGCCGACGCCCGGAAGCACTTCGACGGGGAACTGGTGCTGGCCGCCGACTTCGCCCGGGTGCCGGTCCCCGCCCGCCACCGGCCGTGAGCCCTCCGCCGGCCGTGAGCCCTCCGCTGGTCGTGAGCCCTCCGCCCGTCGGGGGCCCGCTCGCCGGCCGCGGGCCGCGCGCAGGTCGGGGCCCGGCCGGAAAAAGGGCTCGCGCCGTCCCCCGAACTGCCGCAGCATCGACGGGTGCGGCCCCGCCGCCCGCCGCAGCGATCACGCGCGCGGCGTACCCTGGTGCCCCGGAGAGACCGAGCGGCACCCGAGACCACGGATGGGATGAGGCAGGCCCCAGCGCCGACCTATGAGTGACACATCGCAGACCCGTACCAACGGTCAGTCGCGCCCCGAACCGACGGCCGACGACGGCCGCGTCAGCGCCCGGATCGCCATCCCCGAGAAGCACCCGATGGTCACCCTGCTCGGCACGGCGGACTCGCTGCTGCGCGTGATCGAGCAGGGCTTCCCCGCCGCCGACATCCACGTCCGCGGCAACGAGGTGACCGCCACCGGGACCCGTGCCGAGGTCGCCCTCGTGCAGAAGCTGTTCAGCGAGATGATGCTGGTGCTGCGCACCGGCCAGCCCTTGACGGAGGACTCCGTGGAGCGCTCGATCGCCATGCTCCGCAGCCAGGCGGAGGACCCGGACAGCCCGGCGCCGTCCCAGGTGTTCACCGCGAACATCCTGTCCAACCGGGGCCGGACGATCCGCCCGAAGACCCTCAACCAGCAGCGCTACGTCGACGCGATCGACAAGCACACGATCGTCTTCGGCCTCGGCCCGGCCGGTACCGGCAAGACCTACCTGGCGATGGCCAAGGCCGTCCAGGCCCTCCAGGCCAAGGAGGTCAACCGGATCATCCTGACCCGTCCGGCTGTCGAGGCGGGGGAGCGGCTGGGCTTCCTGCCCGGCACCCTCTACGAGAAGATCGACCCGTACCTGCGCCCGCTGTACGACGCGCTGCACGACATGATGGACCCGGACTCCATCCCGCGCCTGATGGCGGCCGGCACCATCGAGGTCGCCCCGCTCGCCTACATGCGCGGCCGGACCCTCAACGACGCCTTCATCATCCTCGACGAGGCCCAGAACACCTCGCCCGAGCAGATGAAGATGTTCCTCACCCGCCTCGGGTTCAACTCCCGGGTGGTCGTCACCGGCGACACCAGCCAGATCGACCTCCCGGGCGGCACCAGGAGCGGCCTCAAGGTCGTCCAGGAGATCCTGGTCGACGTGCCCGACATCCACTTCTCCGTCCTCACCAGCACCGACGTGGTCCGCCACAAGCTGGTCGGCCGGATCGTGGACGCCTACGAGCGCTGGGACGCCCGTCAGGAGGCCGAGGAGTCCTCCCCGGCCGCCGCCCGCAAGCCCGCCCAGCGGCGCCCGGGCAAGACGACCGCGCCCCGCGCTCCCCGACAGTCCCATCGCACCGAAAGCTGAGCACACAGCCCGTCATGTCGATCGACATCGCCAACGAGTCCGGTTGGGACGCCGATGAGGAAGCCATCCTCGACGTCGCCCGCTTCGCCCTGGACAAGATGCGGATCCACCCGCAGTCCGAACTGTCCGTGATCCTGGTGGACGGAGCGGCGATGGAGGAGCTGCACATCCAGTGGATGGACCTCCCCGGACCCACCGACGTGATGTCCTTCCCCATGGACGAGCTGCGTCCCGGCAAGGAGGGCGAGGAGCTGCCGCAGGGCCTGCTCGGCGACATCGTGCTCTGCCCCGAGGTCGCCGAGCAGCAGGGCAAGGCGGCCCCCTCGAAGCACTCGATGGACGAGGAGCTGCAACTGCTCACCGTGCACGGCGTGCTGCACGTCCTCGGCTACGACCACGAGGAGCCGGACGAGGAGGAGGAGATGTTCGCCCTCCAGAAGCGCATCCTGGACGACTGGCGGGCGGGCCGGGGCCTCGGCGGCATCTCCCCGGCCCCCACCACCCACTGAGCGCGGAGCCCGAACCCCTGTGAGTGGTGAGAGTACGAGCTTCATCCTCGGTGCCGTGCTGCTCGTCGTACTCGGCTGGCTGGCCGCGTGCGCCGAGGCGGGCATCTCCCGGGTCTCCCGGTTCCGGGCGGAGGAGGCCGTGCGCAGCGGCCGGCGGGGCTCGGCGCGGCTGCTGACCCTCGCGTCCGACCCGATCCGCTACCTCAACCTGGCGACCCTGATCAGGGTGGCCAGCGAGATGGCGGCGGCCGTCCTGGTCACCGTGGTGTGCGTGCGCAACGTGACGCCGACCTGGCAGGCCGTCCTGCTGGCGTTCGGCGTGATGGTGCTGGTGTCCTTCGTCGCGGTGGGGGTCTCGCCGCGCACGATCGGGCGCCAGCACCCGCTCACCACGGCGACCGCGGCCTCCTTCGTGCTGCTGCCGCTGGCCGCGGTGCTCGGCCCGATCCCGCGGCTGCTGATCCTGCTCGGCAACGCGCTGACCCCGGGCAAGGGCTACCGGGAGGGGCCGTTCGCCTCGGAGGCGGAGCTGCGGGCGCTGGTGGACCTCGCCGAGAAGGACGACCTGATCGAGGACGAGGAGCGCCGGATGGTGCACTCGGTCTTCGAACTGGGCGACACCATCGTGCGCGAGGTGATGGTGCCGCGCACCGACCTGGTGATGATCGAGCGGCACAAGACGGTCCGACAGGCGCTGACCCTGGCGCTGCGTTCGGGCTTCTCGCGGATCCCGGTGGTCGGCGACAGCGAGGACGACGTGGTCGGCATCGTCTACCTGAAGGACCTGGTGCGGCGCACCCACATCAACCGGGAGGCGGAGTCCGAGGAGGTCGGCGCGGTGATGCGCCCGGCCGTCTTCGTGCCGGACTCCAAGCCGGCCGGCGACCTGCTGCGCGAGATGCAGCAGCGCCGTTCGCACGTGGCGATCGTGATCGACGAGTACGGCGGCACGGCCGGACTGGTCACCATCGAGGACGTCCTGGAGGAGATCGTCGGCGAGATCACCGACGAGTACGACCGGGAGATCGCGCCGGTCGAGGACCTCGGCGACGGCTCGTACCGGATCACCGCCCGGCTGCTGGTGGAGGACCTGGGCGAACTGTTCGGCATCGAGCTGGAGGACGAGGACGTCGAGACCGTCGGCGGCCTGCTGGCCAAGCACCTCGGCCGGGTGCCGATCCCCGGCTCGGCCTGCGAGATCCCGCTGCCGGAGCCGGTCGAGGGCGGCCTGACCGGCATCCTGCTGACCGCCGAGTCCTCCGCCGGGCGCCGCAACCGGATCGGTTCGATGGTGGCCTCCCCGGTCCGCGGGGGCGACGGGAGCGGGGACCCGGCGGGCGAGTAGCGGGTGGGCGGTCGCCGAGCGACCATGGAGGGCATGACGCACAAACTTCGCGCGGAGTACGGCCCGCAGGGGGCGGCCGGCGGAGTCAAGTCCTGGCACGTGGTGCGGGACGAGGACCCGTCGGCGGCGCTCTGCGGCCGCACGATGACCGACGACGCCGAGACGCGGCCCGAGCAGGACTGGGGCACCGGGTTGCGGTGCTGCCAGCAGTGCGGCTCGCTCTACATGCACGAGGTGCCGCACATGCAGGGGAGCCATCCGTACAGCTAGGCCTAGGCCTGGGCCGTGGTCGCCTTGGAGGTCGCCATGAAGCTGCAAGACGAACTGCCCGTCGACAACCGGCTCGCCACGGTGTGGCGGGTCGGGGCGGGGCTCGGGGGGATCTTCCTGATCGTGTTCGGGTGCCTGGGGCTGGCCGACCACTCCGGATTCCTGGCCACCCACGGTGACCGGATCGCGGGGCTGTCGACCAACGGCGCTCTGAGCATCCTGTCCATCGTGGTGGGCGCGCTCCTGGTGGTCGGGGCGGTCATCGGCGGGAACTTCGCGTCCAACCTCAACATGGCGGCGGGCGTGCTGTTCGTCCTGTCCGGTTTCTACGGTCTGGCGGTGCTGGGGCGGCCGGACGCCAACATCCTCAACTTCCGGATGTCGAACGTGCTGTTCGCGTTCGTCTTCGGGATCGTCCTGACGACGTTCGGGATGTACGGCCGGGTGAGCAGCCACCTGCCGCACGACAACCCGTTCTGGCGCGAGCGCGCGGAGCGGGAGGAGCCGCTGCCGTCCGGGCCGAAGACCTTCGTCAAGGTCCTCAACCCCAACCCGGGCCGCACCCACCCGGTCGGGCACTGACCTACTGCTCGCCCGCTCGCCTCCGGGACGCTTCCGGCCCGGTGCCGACGGTCGGCGCTCCCTCGCTCCTTCGTCGCTCCCTCGCGCTCTCCCTTTCGGCACCGGCGCGCCCCTTCGGCTCGGGGCGAGTCGACGGGCCCTTAAGCTCGGCGGCATGAGTGACATCGCCGGGCTGGACCCCGAGGACAAGAAGATCATCACCCTGGCCCGCTCGGCCCGCGCCCGCAACGGCGTCGCCGAGGGGGCCGCGGTGCGTGACGAGACCGGTCGCACCTACGTGGCCGGGACGGTCGCGCTGGAGTCGCTGCGGCTGAGCGCGCTGCAGACGGCGGTCGCGATGGCGGTGGCCAGCGGCGCCAGGTCGCTGGAGGCGGCGGCCGTGGTGAGCGAGGCGGAGCAGCCGGCCGAGGCGGACCTGGCGGCGGTGCGGGACCTGGGCGGGGCCGGGACGCCGGTGCTGCTGGCCGCCCCGGACGGGACGCTGCGGGTGGCCGCCGAGGCGCGCTGAGGGGCCGTGGAGGGCCTTCCGGGGGCCTTTCCGGGGGCTTGCGCGGGGGCCGTCGCGACGGGGTGACCCGGAAAGGTTGCCTTCAAGGACTCAGCCGATAATCTCACCGGGGGAGTGGACTCGCTGAGGGGGCTGGGGCATGGGGGCGGTGGCGTTCTTCGCCGGGCTGCTGCTGTTCGTGATGGGGCTGGGGAAGTGGCAGGAGACCGGGTCGCAGATCTGGCTGTTCGGCTCGCTCGGCTTCCTGCTGGTGCTGGTGGTGGTCTCGCTGATCCCGACCGGCGGCAAGGGCGGCAAGAAGGGCTGAGCACCCCTCGGGGCGACCCCGGACAGCGGGGCTCCGGTGATCAGGGAGAATGGAGCCCATGAATGCCCCTTCCTCCTCGTACCGCTCCGGGTTCGCGTGCTTCGTCGGCCGGCCCAACGCGGGCAAGTCGACCCTGACCAACGCCCTGGTGGGGACGAAGGTCGCGATCACCTCCGACCGCCCGCAGACCACCCGGCACACCGTGCGCGGGATCGTGCACCGCCCGGACGCCCAGCTCGTGCTGGTCGACACCCCCGGCCTGCACAAGCCGCGCACGCTGCTCGGCGAGCGCCTCAACGACCTGGTCCGCAGCACCTGGGCCGAGGTCGACGTGATCGGTTTCTGCCTGCCCGCCGACCAGAAGCTCGGCCCCGGCGACAAGTTCATCGCCAAGGAGATCGCCGGGATCAAGAAGACCCCGAAGGTCGCCATCGTCACCAAGACCGACCTGGTCGACTCCAAGCGCCTGGCCGAGCAGCTGATCGCCATCCACCAGCTCGGCATCGAGCTGGGCTTCGAGTGGGCCGAGATCATCCCGGTCTCCGCGGTCGGCGACAAGCAGGTGGACCTGGTCGCCGACCTGCTCACCAAGCTGCTGCCGGAGGGCGACCAGCTCTACCCGGACGGCGACCTCACCGACGAGCCCGAGCAGGTCATGGTCGCCGAGCTGATCCGCGAGGCCGCGCTGGAGGGCGTGCGCGACGAACTCCCGCACTCGCTGGCCGTCGTGGTCGAGGAGATGCTCCCGCGCGAGGGCCGCCCGGCGGACCGCCCGCTGCTGGACATCCACGCCAACGTCTACATCGAGCGGCAGAGCCAGAAGGCGATCGTGATCGGCGCCAAGGGCGCGCGGCTCAAGCACGTCGGCACCACCGCCCGCAAGCACATCGAGGCGCTGCTCGGCACGCCGGTCTACCTCGACCTGCACGTCAAGGTCGCCAAGGACTGGCAGCGCGACCCGAAGCAGCTGCGCAAGCTCGGCTTCTGATCCGGTTCCGAGCGGCGACGGCGGGGCCCCGGCCGAACGCAACGTTGCCCGCGGGGCCCCCCCGCCGCCACCCCCATCGCGCCCCCCCCCCCCCCCCCACAC
>NZ_JBHTRF010000084.1:0-36481 GCF_042796115.1 Kitasatospora sp. NPDC056446
ACCTCACCGAACACCCGCCCGAACAACGGGAAACCACCCACCAAACCCCCACCCATCCCCGCCCACTGCGCCCCCTGCCCCGCAAACACCACACCCAGGTTCTGTTCGGTGGCGGCGGGTCCTGCCTTACGGCCGGCGAGTCGGGCGACCGCGTCCTCGGCCGTCCGCGCGGCGACCACCGTGCGGTACGGGAGCGGGGAGCGGGTGGCGGTCAACGAGTAGGCCACGTCGAGCGGATCGGCCTGGCCGGCCTCCAGCAGCTCCGTGAGGCGCTCCACCTGGCCCTCCAGGGCGCCCGGCGAGCCGGCCGTCACCACGAAGGGCAGCACGGGCGTCCCCTCGGCCCTGGCCTCGGGCGCGGGTGCCGGCTCCGGCTCGGGCGCCTCCTCGACGATCACATGCGCGTTGGTGCCGCTGATCCCGAAGGACGACACCGCCGCCCGCCGGGCCCGGCCCGCCTCACGCGGCCAGGGACGGGACCGGTCCAGCAGCCGCACCTCGCCCTCCTCCCACTGGACTTCGCGACTGGGCTCCTCCGCGTGCAGGGTGCGCGGCATCCGCTCGTTCGACAGCGCCAGTAGCGCCTTCATCACCCCGGCGACACCGGCGGCGGCCTGGGTGTGGCCGATGTTGGACTTCAGCGAGCCCAACCACACCGGACCACGACCACCCCGCTCCCGCCCGTACGTCGCCAACACCGCACCCGCCTCGATCGGATCACCCAACCGAGTCCCCGTCCCATGCCCCTCCACCAACTCCACATCCGCACCCACCACACCCGCATCCGCCCACGCCGCACGGATCACCCGCTCCTGCGCCACCCCCGACGGCGCCGTCAAACCATTCGACGCACCATCCGAGTTCACCGCCGAACCCCGCACCAACCCCACCACCGGATGCCCCAACCGCCGCGCATCCGACAACCGCTCCAACACCAGCACACCCACACCCTCGGACCACCCCGTACCGTCCGCCCCCACCCCGAACGACTTGCACCGCCCGTCCACCGCCAACCCCTGCTGACGCGAGAACTCGACGAAGGTGGTCGGGGTGGCCATGACGCTGACCCCGCCGGCGAGCGCCATCGTGCACTCGCCGCGCCGCAGCGACTGCGCCGCCAGGTGCAACGCCACCAACGACGACGAGCACGCCGTGTCCACCGTGATCGCCGGACCCTGCAACCCCAACGCGTACGCGATCCGACCCGACGCCACACTCGCGGCGGCGCCCGTCATCAGATAGCCGTCCACGCCCTCCGGCACCTGTTCGGCCCGGGCCGCGTAGTCGTGGTAGGCCATGCCCATGAAGACGCCGGTCGGGGTGCCGTGCGCGGCGGCGACGGGGATGCCGGCCCGCTCCCAGGCCTCCCAGGACACCTCCAGCAGCAGCCGCTGCTGGGGGTCCATGGCGAGCGCCTCGCGGGGGCTGATGCCGAACAGCGCGGCGTCGAACTCCCCCGCGCCGTACAGGAATCCGCCGTGCCGGGTGGCCGAGCGGCCACGCCGCTCCGGGTCCGGGTCGAAGAGGCGGCCGGTGTCCCAGCCCCGGTCGTCGGGGAAGTCGCCGATCGCGTCGGTCTCCTGCTCGACCAGCCGCCACAGGTCCTCCGGGCCGGCCACGCCGCCCGGGAAGCGCCCGGCCATCGCCACCACGGCGATCGGGTCGTCCTCCGGGGATCCGGCCGCGAGGGCGGCGGGCGCCGAGCCCACGGCCGCCGGGGCGGCCCGGTCCGGCCCGGTGCCGGGGCCGAGCACCCGCTCGCGCAGGTAGCCGACCAGGGCCAGCGGGGTCGGGTGGTCGAACAGCAGGGTGGTCGGCAGCGGCAGGCCGGTCGCGGTGCGCAGCCGGTTGCGCAGCTCCACCACGGTCAGCGAGTCGAAGCCGGACTCCCGGAAGGCCCGGTCCGAGGGGACCGCGCCCCGGTCGGCCGCGTCGTGGCCGAGCACGGTGGCCGCGTGGGCGCGGACCAGCTCCAGCAGTTCGCGGTCCTGGTCCGGCCGGGACAGCCCGGCCAGCCGGGCGGCGAGCCCGCCCTGGTCGGCGACGGCCGTCCCCGGCGCGCCGCTCCCGACGCGGGCCGGCACCCGGACGAGTCCGCGCAGCAGCGGGGGCAGGTCCCCGTCCCGGGCCCGGTCGCCCAGCGCGGCCCGGTCGAGGTGGGCGGGGATCAGCAGGGCGCGCCGGGCGCCGAGCGCCGAGGTGAGCAGCGCGAGCCCGTCCGCGGTGGCCAGGGGCGCGAGGCCGCTGCGGCGCAGCCGGGCCAGGTCGGCGTCGGCCAGGCTGCCGAGGCCGCTGGCGCGTTCCCACAGGCCCCAGGCCAGCGAGAGCCCGGGCAGTCCCTGGGCGCGGCGGCGCTGGGCGAGGGCGTCGAGGGCGGCGTTGGCGGCGGCGTAGGCCGCCTGTGCGGCGGTGCCGAGCACGCCGACGGCGGAGGAGAAGAGCACGAACTCCGTCAGCGGGAGGCCCCGGGTCAGCTCGTCGAGGTGCAGCGCGGCGTCGGTCTTGGGGCGCAGGACGGCGGCCAGGCGCTCGGGCGTCACGGCCTCCAGCGGTGCGTCGTCGACCGCGGCCGCCAGGTGGTAGACACCGGTCAGCGGGTGCTCGGCGGGGATGCCGGCGAGCAGGGCGGCGAGTTCGGCGCGGTCCGCGACGTCGCAGCGGCGGATGTCCGCCTCGGCGCCGGCGGCGGCCAGTTCGGCGCGCAGCTCGGCCGCGCCCGGGGTCTGTGCGCCGCGCCGGCCGGTGAGGACCAGGTGGCGGACGCCGGCGGCGACCAGGTGGCGGGCCAGTTCGGTGCCGAGGCCGCCGAGGCCGCCGGTGATCAGCACCGTGCCGTCCGGGTCGACGGCGGGGCGGGGCGCACCGGCCGTGCGGACCAGCCGGGGGACGAGGACGGTGCCGTCGCGCAGGGCGGCCTGGTTCTCGCCGGCTGCCAGCGCGAGCGCGGCCGCGCGGCGCAGGGCGGCCTCGTCGGGGGCGGCTCCGAGACCGGCTCCGGGTGCGGCGCCCGAGGCGGTGTCCGTCCCGGGTGCGGCGCCGGGGGCGGCGTCCAGCAGCAGGAACCGGTCCGGGTGCTCCGCCTGGGCGGAGCGGACCAGGCCCCAGACCGCGCCCTGGGCCGGGTCGGTCGGCTCGGCGTCGCCGCCGGCCGCGACCGCTCCCCGGGTCACCAGCACCAGCCGGGGAGCCGCCGGGTCCTCGTCGGCCGCGCGGTCCTGGAGGGCGGCGAGCACCGGTGCCAGGACGGCGGCGGTGGCCGGCCCGTCCGTCGCGGGTGCGAGCGCGGTGGCGTCCAGCAGGACGAGGTCCGTCGGGTCGGCCGGGCGGGCCGGGAGCGGCTGCCAGTCGAGGCCGTACAGGGCGCCGCCGCCGGTCGGACCGGCCGTCAGGCCCGCCACCGGGACGGGCCGCAGCAGCAGCGACTCGACGTCCGCCACCAGGGCGCCGGTGGTGTCGTGCGCGCTCACCCGCACCGCGTCCCCGCCCACCGGTGCGACCCGCACCCGCAGGGCGGTGGCGCCGGCCGTCGGGACGCCGACGCCGCTCCAGCTGAACGGCATCCGCAGCTGCCCGGCGTCGGGGGCGGCGCCGCGCAGGAGTTCGCCGTGCAGGGCCGCGTCGAGCAGCGCGGGGTGAACGGCGTAGCGGCGGGCGTCGGCGTGGTGCGCCGGGTCGAGGGCGACCTCGGCGTACAGCTCCTCGCCGAGGCGCCAGGCGGCCCGCAGGCCCTGGAACGCCGGTCCGTAGCCGTACCCGTCGGCCGCGCGGTCGGGGTAGAAGCCGCTGACGTCGAGGGGCTCGGCGCCGGGCGGGGGCCAGGCGGCCGGGGCCGGGACGTCGGCGGCGGCCGCGGGGGCCGGGGCGAGCGCCCCGACGGCGTGGCGGGTCCACGGTTCGTCCCCGCCGGTCGCCGGGCGGCCCTGCGGCGCGGCGGGGCGGGCGTGCACCGCGACCGGGCGGGCGCCGTGCGGGTCGGGTGCGCCGACCGTCACCCGCAGGTCGACGGCGCGGCCGGCCGGGAGCAGCAGGGGCCGTTCGACGGTCAGTTCCTCGATCCGGGGGCAGCCCGCCTCGTCCCCGGCGCGCAGCGCGAGTTCGACGAAGCCGGTGCCGGGGAACAGTGCGGTGCCGCCGACGGCGTGGTCGGCGAGCCAGCCGGGCGCGCGGGCCGACAGCCGGCCGCTGAGGACGACCTCCTCCCCGTCGACGGAGCCGAGCACGGCGCCGAGCAGCGGGTGGTCGGCGGGGGTCAGGCCGGCGGCCTGGACGTCGGCGGTGCCGCTGCCGGGCTCCAGCCAGTGCCGGCGCCGCTCGAAGGGGTAGGTGGGCAGTTCGGTGCGGCGGGCTCCGGTCCCGGCGAGGGTCGGGGTCCAGTCCACGGCGACGCCCCGGACGTGGGCTTCGGCGAGCGAGCGCAGGAAGCGGCGCCGGCCGCCCTCGTCGCGCCGCAGGGTGCCCAGGGCCGTCGGCTGGTGCCCGGCCTCCTCGGCGGTGTCGGTGAGCGCCGAGGTGAGCAGCGGGTGCGGGCTGCACTCCACGAAGGTGCGGTGGCCGTCGCGCAGCAGGGCGGTCACGGCGCCCTGGAAGTCCACCGCCTCGCGGGCGTTGCGGTACCAGTAGTCCGCGTCGAGCTCGTCGGCGCCGAGCCGGTCGGCGGTCACCGTCGAGTAGAAGGGGATCCGCGGCGGGTGGTGGGCGATGGTGCCGATCAGCGCGCGCAGGGGTTCGCGCAGCGGTTCGACCAGGGCGCAGTGCGAGGCGCCGGTACGGACCACGACGCGGGCCCGGATGCCGTCGGCCTTGCAGTCGGCGACGAAGCGTTCGACCTCGTCGGGCTCTCCGGCGACGGTGACGGCGAGCGGGCCGTTGACCACGGCGAGGTCGAGGCGGGCGCCCCGTTCGGCGATCCGCTCCCGGACGGCGGCGGCGGACAGCTCGACCGCGGCCATCATGCCGCGGCCCGGCAGTTCCTCCGCCCACAGGCGGCTGCGGCGCACCACGACGGTCGCGGCGTCCGGCAGGGTCAGCACGCCGGCGACGCAGGCGGCGGCCAGCTCGCCCTGGGAGTGGCCGACGACGGCATCGGGCCGTACCCCGTGCGCCTCCCACAGCGCGGCCAGCGAGACCATCACCGCGAACAGCACCGGCTGGGCGACGTCGGTGCGGTCGGGGTCGGCGGCGGCCTCGGGGCCGCCGAGCAGGGTGTCCAGCAGCGACCAGTCCACCAGCGGGTCGATCGCCGCCGCGCAGGCCCGCAGGCGCTCGGCGAACGCGGGGGCCTGGGCGTACAGTTCGGCGGCCATGCCGGGCCACTGCGAGCCGTGGCCGGGGAAGACCAGGACGGTCCGGCCGGGGTCGGCGGCGGTGCCGAGTGCCACGGCGGCGTCCGGGGTGCCGTCGGCCAGCGCGTCCAGGGCGTCGGCGAAGGCGTCCGTCCCGGTGGCCACGACGACGGCGCGGTGGCTGAGGTCGGCGCGTCCGTGCACCAGGGAGTGGGCGACGTCGGCGGGGGCCGGCGGCGGGGTCGTGCCGAGCCGGGCCCGCAGGCGGGCGGCCTGTTCCCGCAGCGCGTCCGGGGTCCGGGCCGACAGCGGCCAGGCCAGTGCCTCGGCGGGGGCCGGCGCCGCGTCCGGGGCCGCGTCCGGTGCCGCGTCCGGGGAGCCGTCGCGGCCCGGCGGGTCCGTCGGGACCTCGGCGGGGGCTTCGGCCGGGGGCGCCTCCTCCAGGATCAGGTGGGCATTGGTGCCGCTGATGCCGAACGAGGACACGCCCGCCCGGCGCGGGCGTCCGGGCACACCGGGCCAGTCGACGGCCTCGGTCAGCAGCCGTACGGTGCCCGCGCTCCAGTCGACGCTCGGGGTGGGCTCGTCGACGTGCAGGGTGCGCGGCAGCGCCGAGTGCCGCAGCGCCTGGACCATCTTGATGACGCCCGCCACGCCGGCCGCGCTCTGGGTGTGGCCGATGTTGGACTTGACGGAGCCGAGCCACAGCGGCCGGTCCGCGGGGCGTTCCCGGCCGTAGGTCGCCATCAGCGCCCGGGCCTCGATCGGGTCGCCCAGCCGGGTGCCGGTGCCGTGCGCCTCGACGGCGTCGACGTCGGCGCCGGTCAGCCCGGCCGCGTCCAGGGCCCGGCGGATGACCCGCTGCTGGGCGGCGCCGTTGGGCGCGGTCAGGCCGTTGGAGGCGCCGTCGGAGTTGACCGCCGAGCCGCGGAGCACGGCCAGCACCGGGTGGCCGTGGCGGCGGGCGGCGGAGAGCCGTTCGAGGACGAGCAGTCCGGCGCCCTCGGCCCAGCCGGTGCCGTCGGCGGCGGCGGCGAACGCCTTGGAGCGGCCGTTGGGCGAGAGCCCGCCCAGCCGGCTCAGCTCGGCGAACACACCGGGCGTCGGCATCACCGTCACGCCGCCCGCGAGCGCCAGCTCGCACTCCCCGGCGCGCAGCGCCTGCGCGGCGGAGTGCAGGGCGACCAGGGAGGCCGAGCAGGCGGTGTCCACGGTGACGGCCGGGCCGCGCAGGCCGAGGACGTAGGCGATCCGGCCGGAGGCGACGCTCGGGGTACTGCCGGTGTAGAGGTAGCCGTCGGAGCCGTCGCTCGGCTCGCCGAGCCTGGGCCCGTACTCCTGGGCGGTGGCCCCGATGAAGACGCCGGTGTCGGTGTCCCGCAGGGCGGCGGGGTCGATCCCGGCGTGCTCCAGGCACTCCCAGGAGGTCTCCAGCAGCAGGCGCTGCTGCGGGTCCAGGGCGGCGGCCTCGCGCGGGCTGATGCCGAAGAAGGCGGCGTCGAACCCGGCGACGTCGGCGAGGAAGCCGCCTTCGCGGACGTACGAGGAGCCGCGGCGCGCGGGGTCGGGGTCGTACAGCGCCTCGACGTCCCAGCCGCGGTCGGCCGGGAAGCCGCCGATGGCGTCGACGCCTTCGGCGACCACCCGCCACAGGTCGTCGGGGTTGCCGACGCCGCCGGGGAAGCGGCAGGCCATGCCGACGATGACCACGGGGTCGTCGTCGCCGTCGTCGGCGGTCACGGGCGCCTCGGGCGTCTCGGCCGTCTCGGGCGCCTCGGGGGCTCCGGTGCCCAGGTGACGGGCCAGCAGGCCGGGGGTGGGGTACTCGTAGACCAGGGTGTCCGGCAGCGGCAGGCCGGTCGCGGCGGCCAGCCGGGCCCGCAGTTCCAGGCCGGTGGCCGAGGTGAGGCCGAGGTCCCGGAAGGCCACGTCGGGCGCGATCGCGTCGGGGGTGTCGGAGCCGAGGACGGCGGCGGTGTGCCGGCGGACCAGGTCGAGCGGGTCGGGCGCGCCGGCCGGGGCCACGGCTCCGGCGGACTCGCCGGTCTCGCCGGGCAGGGCGGGCAGGGCGGTGCCCGGGGCGGCTGCGGCCGTGGACGGCACCGCCGCCGGAGCGCTCGGCTCGGGGAGCCAGTGCCGGAGCCGCCGGAACGCGTACGTGGGCAGCGCGACCCGGCCTCCGCCGCCGATCACGGCGGGCAGGTCGACGTCGGCGCCGGTCGCGTGCAGTCCGGCCAGCGCCTCCACCACGGCACCGGGTTCCGGCCGGTCGGCGCGCAGGGCGCTGAGGAAGGCGCGGCCGTCCGGCAGCGCGGAGCGGGCGGCGGGCGCCAGCACCGCGTCCGGCCCGAGCTCCAGGTAGCCGGTGACGCCCGCCGCGTCCAGGTGGCGCAGGCCGTCGAGGAAGCGCACGCACTCGCGCACGTGCCGCACCCAGTACTCGGGGTCGCACAGCTCGGCGGCGGTGGCGAGGTCCCCGGTGAGGTCGGAGACGACCGCGAGCCGGGGCGGGTGGTAGGACAGCGAGCGGGCGACACCACGGAACTCGTCGAGCATCCCGTCCATCAGGTGGGAGTGGAAGGCGTGGCTGACCCGCAGCCGCCGGGTGCGCCGGCCCCGCTCCCGCCACCGGTCGGCGAGCGCGTCGACCGCGTCGGCGTCCCCGGACAGCACGACGGCACGCGGCCCGTTCACCGCGGCCAGGCCCACCCGGCCCGCCAGTTCGGCCAGTTCGGCCGCCAGCTCCTCCTCGGCCGCCTCCACGGCGAGCATCGCGCCGGTCTCCGGCAGCGCCTGCATCAGCCGGCCCCGGGCGGCGACCAGCGTGCACGCGTCGGGCAGCGACAGCACCCCGGCGGCGTGCGCCGCCGCCAGTTCACCGATCGAGTGGCCCAGCAGAAACGCGGGACGCACCCCGAGCCCGGTGACGAACCGGTACAGGGCCACCTCGATCGCGAACAGGCCGGGCTGGGCGAACTCGGTCCGGTGGATCAAGTCCGCGTCCGCGGAGCCGGGTTCGGCCCAGATCACCTCGCGCAGCGGCCGGTCCAGCACGGTGTCGAGCTGCGCGCACACCTCGTCGAAGGCCGCCGCGAACGCCGGGTGCGCCGCGTACAACTCCCGGCCCATGCCGAGCCGTTGGGCGCCCTGTCCGGTGAACAGCAGCGCCACCGGGGCGGTTTCGCCCGCCGTGCCGAGGACCGTCCCGGCCCCGGCCGTTCCGTCGCCCAGCGCGTCCAGGCGGGTGAGCAGCGCCTCCCGGTCCCCGGCGACCACCACGGCGCGGGCCGGGAAGGCGGTCCGGGTGGTGGCGAGCGCGTCGGCCAGGCCGGCCTGCGGCAGGTCGGGCCGCTCCCGGATCCACCGCGCCAGCCGCCCGGCCTGCGCCCGGAGGGCCTGCTCGTCCCGGCCGGAGACGGCGAACGGCAGCGGCAGCGCGTGCGGGTGCGGGCCCTCGGCGCCGTCCCCGGCCTCCGGCGCCGACACCGGGGCCGGCGCGGCGATCGGTACCGGTACGGAGGAGAGCACCAGATGGCAGTTGGTGCCGCCCATCCCGAACGAGCTGACCCCGGCGACCCTGGGCTCCTCACCCTGTGGGCCCTCCGACGCCCCGGCCCTCGGCCACGGACCGAGCCGGTCGTGCACCCGCAGCCGCAGCTCGTCCAGCGGGATCAGCGGGTTGGGCGTGCGGTAGTTGAGGCTCGCGGGCAGTTCCCCGGCGCGCAGCGCGAGCACCACCTTGAGCAGCCCGGTGACGCCCGCGGCGCCCTCCAGGTGCCCCACGTTGGTCTTGACCGAGCCGACCGGCAGCGGCCGGGCGGCCTCGCGGTGGCGGCCGAGGGCCGCCCCGAGGGCCCGGGCCTCGACCGGGTCGCCGGCCCTGGTCCCGGTGCCGTGCAGTTCGACGTAGCCGACCTCGCCGGGCGCGACTCCCGCGCGCCGGTAGGCGGCCTCGATCACCTCGCGCTGCGCCTGCGGGTCGGGCGAGGTCAGCTCCGGGCCGCCGCCGTCGTTGTTGACGGCGCCGCCGCGGATCACGCACCACACCTCGTCCCCGTCGGCGAGCGCCCGGCCGAGCGGCTTGAGCACCACCACCGCGCCGCCCTCGCCGCGCACGTAGCCGTTGGCCCGGGCGTCGAAGGTGTGGCACTCGCCGTCCGGGGACAGCGCGCCGAAGTGTTCGACGCCGACGGTCGCGGCCCCGGCCAGGTTCAGCTGCACGCCGCCGGCCAGCGCGAGGTCCGACTCCCCGGACCACAGGCTCTCGCAGGCGCGGTGCACCGCGACCAGGGACGAGGACTGGCCGGTGTCCACGACCATGCTGGCGCCACGCGCGCCGAGCAGGTACGACAGCCGGTTGGCGATCATGCTGCGGTTGGTCCCGGCCAGGGTGTGCGGGGAGAGGGCCCCGGGCCCGGCGAAGGCGGTCAGCCGGGCGTAGTCGTCGGCGATCGCGCCGAGGAAGACGCCGAGCCGGGTGCCGCGCACCCGGGCGGGCAGGATGCCGGCGCTCTCCAGGGACTCCCAGCCCAGTTCCAGGGCGAGCCGCTGCTGCGGGTCCATCGCGGCGGCTTCCCGGGGGGTGACACCGAAGAAGCCCGCGTCGAAGTCGGCGACCCGGTCGAGGAAGCCGCCGCGCGGGGTGCGTACGGCGGCGTCCTGCCAGCGGTCGGCCGGGGTCCCGGTGACGGCGCTGCGCCCGTCGCGCAGCAGCTGCCAGAACGCGTCGGGGTCGGGCGCGCCGGGCAGCCGGCAGGCGATGCCGATGACGGCGACGGGCTCCGGGGGCCCGACCGGTTCCGGGGATCCCGCGGACTGCGGGAATTCGACGGACTTCGGGGATTCGAGGTGCGCATTGACGGCCACGCCGAACGACGATAGGCGCGGCTCTCCACCGTCCGGCAACTCGCTGGAATTCGGCGGGTGCGCTTTCCCGGTGAACCGGCGATTACCCCGGCCGGACTAGGTTGCGCACCGGACCAGACGAGGCCGGGAGCTGCCGTGAACCCTTTTTTGGAAGCGATCGTCGAGAATCGGCCGGCGGACGCGCTCGAACGCCTGGAGTTGCCGGGCGAATACGTGGCCGCGCACCTGCGCGCGGAGGACACCGGGATGTTCCGCGGCACCGCCGACAAGGACGTGCGCAAGTCGCTGCGGGTCGGACCGGTGGCGATGCCGGAGCCGGCCCCCGACGAGGTGGTCGTCGCCGTGATGGCCAGTTCGATCAACTACAACACCGTGTGGTCGGCCACCTTCGAGCCGGTCCCGACCTTCGAGTTCCTGCGCCGCTACGGCGCGCAGGGCGGCTGGGCGGCCCGGCACGACCAGCCGTTCCAGGTGGTCGGCTCGGACGCGGCCGGGGTGGTGGTGCGCACCGGCTCCAACGTGCGCCGGTGGCGGATCGGCGACCACGTCGTGGTGCACCCCGTGCACGTGGACGAGCAGGAGCCGGTCACCCACGAGGACGCGATGCTCGGCACCGAGATGCGCGCCTGGGGCTATGAGACGAACTACGGCGGGCTCGGCGAGTTCGCCGTCGCCCGCGCCAGCATGCTCGTCCCGAAGCCGCCCCACCTGACCTGGGAGGAGGCGGCCGTCACGCCGATGTGCGGCAGCACCGCCTACCGGATGCTGGTCGGCCGGCACGGCGCCCGGATGAAGCAGGGCGACGTGGTGCTGGTCTGGGGCGCGGCCGGCGGCCTGGGCGCGTACGCGGTGCAGTTCGTCCGCAACGGCGGCGGCATCCCGGTGGCGGTGGTCGGCTCGGCCCGCAAGGCGGAGGCGGTGCGCCGGCTGGGCTGCGAGGTGGTGATCGACCGCTCGGAGATCGGGCTGAGCGACGACCCCGACCCGTCCCCCGAGGAGGTCATCGCGGCGGGCAAGCGGCTGGGCGGCATCATCCGCCGCGAGACCGGCCGGGACCCTGACATCGTCTTCGAGCACGTCGGCCGGGCGACCTTCGGCATCTCGGTGTTCGTCGCCGCGCGCGGCGGGACGGTCGTCACCTGCGGCTCCAGCACCGGCCACCACCACGAGTTCGACAACCGGTACCTGTGGATGCGGCTGAAGCGGGTGATCGGCAGCCACGGCGCCAACCTCCAGGAGCAGGCCGAGACCGGGCAGCTGGTCGCCACCGGCGCCGTCTCCCCCACGCTGTCCGCGCTGTACCCGCTCGCCGAGGTCGGCGAGGCGACCCGGCTGGTCCAGCGCAACGAGCACGTCGGCAAGGTCGGCGTGCTGTGCCTGGCCCCGGAGCCCGGACTGGGCGTCACCGCGCCGGAGCTGCGCGCGCGGATCGGCGCCGACCGGATCAACCCTCTGCGGGACTTCGCGCCCGCGTCGTCCCTGTGAGAGCAGGCCCGCCCATGCGAGGAGCGCACTGATGGAAGAACTGGCGGAACGGTACCTGAGTCAGGCCCTGTCCGTGTGGGGCCTGGACGTGGAGTACGTCCGGGCCGAGGGCGACACGATGTACCTGCCGGGCCCCGACGGCGGGCAGCGCCCGGTCGTCGACTTCGTCGGCGGCTTCGGTTCGCTGTTCTTCGGCCACAACCACCCGGAGCTGGTGGCGCACGCCACGGCCCTGCTGGCGGCGGGCACGCCCAGCCACGCCCAGCTGTCCCGACGCACCGAGGCGCAGCGGGTGGCCGCGGCCCTGAACACGGTCACCGACCGGGAGCTGGGCGCCGGGGAGCCCTACGAGGTGGTCTTCGCCAACAGCGGGGCGGAGGCGGTCGAGGCGGCCGTGAAGCACGCCGAACTGGCCCGGGTCTTCCGGCTGGGCGCGCTGTCGGCGGAGCTGGAGGCGCACGCGCGGGAGGTCCGCGAGGCCGCCGCGGCCGCCGGGGAGGGCCGGCCGCTCGCGCTGGCCCCGGAGGCGGCCGACCTGGCCGGGCCCGGCGCGGACGCGGACGCGGTGCTGGCCGAGGCGGCCCGGCACAACGCGGAGGCGCTGGGCCGGGCGCCGGAGTTCTTCGCGCTGGAGGGCGGGTTCCACGGAAAGCTGGTCGGCAGTCTCCAGCTCACCCACAACCCGACCTTCCGGCTGCCGTTCGCGGCGCTGGGCGCCCGGGCGCGCTTCGTGCCGGCCGCCGAGCCGGAGGAGGCGTTGAAGTACGCGGCGGCCGAGCAGCCGTACGCGCTGGACGTGGTGCTCCGGGACGGCGCGGTGCGGGTCCTGCGGCGGCCGGTGCCCTTCGTGGCCGGGTTCGTGGTGGAGCCGGTCCAGGGCGAGGGCGGCATCCGCGAGCTGACGGCGGAGCAGGCCGCGCGGATCACCGAGGTCTGCCGGGCCCTGGAGTGCCCGCTGATCGTCGACGAGATCCAGAGCGGCGCCGGGCGGACCGGGTCGTTCTTCGCGAGCGCGGGGATCGGGCTGACCGGCGACTACTACACGCTGGCCAAGAGCGTCGGCGGCGGCCTGGCCAAGACCTCGCTGCTGCTGGTCCGCCGGTCCGGCTACGTCAAGGAGTTCGAGCTGCTGCACAGCTCGACGTACGCCAAGGACAGCTTCTCCTGCGCGATCACCGAGAAGGTGCTGGAGATGCTGGAGCGTGACGGCGGCGCCGCCTACCGGCAGGCCGCCGAGCGCGGAGCGCGGCTGCGCTCGGCGCTGGAGGAGGTGCTGGCCGACTTCGGCGACGTGGTGCACGCCGTCCGGGGCCGGGGCCTGCTGGTCGGCTTCGAGTTCGCCGACCAGTCGGCCGCCGAATCCCCGGTGATCCGCAACTACGCCCGCAGCGGCTTCTTCGGCTTCGCCGTGGCGGGCTTCCTGCTGCGCCGGCACGGCCTGCGGCTGATGCCGACCGGCAGCGCCCCGCACACGCTGCGGATCCAGCCGTCGTACGCGATCGGCGACGAGGCGATCGACCGGCTGGCGGACGGCCTGCGGGACGTCTGCGCGCTGCTGCGCAACCAGGACGCGCTGCGGCTGGTGCACGCGCTGACCGGCGTGGACACCCCGGCGCCGCGCGAGGACGTCCGGGACTTCCGCACCGGGCGGCCCGGGGGCGCGACCGCCCCGGACCCGGCGCTGCGGATCGCCTACGTGGCGGAGCTGGACACCCCGGACGCGCTGCGCCGCTTCGACCCGAGCCTGGCCGGCCTGGACGACGCGACGCTGCGGGCCTTCGTGGCGCGTTCGGCCCCGGTCCGCGCACTGGCGCCGCTGCCGCCCGTCCGGTCCGCGGGCGTCGCCGGGGACGTCGAGGTGACGGTGTTCCCGCTGCTCGTGGAGGAGGCGCCCGGGGAGAGCGCGGGCACCCTGCCGGGCGATGTCGCGGCCCAGGTCGGCGCGGCCCGGGCCGCCGGCCACCCGGTCGTGGTGGTCAGCCCCCGCCTGCTGCGGCTGACCGGCGCGCCGGTCCGCGACGGCGCGGTGCCCGGCCCGGCCGGGTTCGCGCTGCCGGGCGGCTTCGGGACGGACGGCGACCCGGCGCTGCTGCCGGTGGAGCTGGCCGAGGCCCTGGCCGGGGCGGCGCCGGCGCCCGCGGTCTGACGGATCGAGCACAGCGGCCCTGCCCCGGACGGTGATCCGGGGCAGGGCCGCTGTGGTGTGCGCACCGCCGGCCCGGCGGCCGTACGGCCTACGGCAGGACCGCCGACCCGGTCGGGTCGGCGGTCCTGGTGGTCCTGATGGTCCTGATGGTCCTGATAGTCCGGGCAGTCCGAGCGGGCGTCAGAACAGCAGGGAGACCGGGGCGCCGGTGCCGAGCAGCGAGCGCGCGTAGTCCTCGAAGATCATCGGCCGGTTCAGCGCGGTGTGCCGGCTGCCGATCTCCAGGTCCCGCCAGTACCGCTGGACGGGGTTGCTCTGCGCGAAGCCGCTGGTGCCCGCGAGGTCCAGCAGGCGCTGCATGGCGTCGCGGCACCGCTCCAGCGAGCTGACCATGTGCATCCGCAGCCGGGCCCGCTCGGCCGGGGTCGCGTCCTCGCCCTCGGGCACGGCGTCGAACCCGTCCGCGACCGCCAGCATGTGCAGCACGCCGGTGTCGATCAGGTGCGTCGCCTCGGCGAAGGCCTGCTGCACCGCCGCCGAGTCGATCGCGCGGGTGTAGGTGGAGAAGGCGAGCGGCTTGTGCTCTTCCAGCTTCGCGCGGACCAGGTCGAGCGCGCCGCGGGCCGCGCCCACGAGCGAGGACAGGGAGTGCAGGTTGCCCTTGATCAGGACGGTCGCCGGGATCGGCGAGACCGGCTCGCCGGTCGGCTGGAGCGGCGCGAACTGCACGAAGCGGTCGGGGACGAACAGGTCCTCGGCCACCATCGCGTGGGTGCCGGTGCCGAGCAGCCCGGCCACCTTCCAGGTGTGCTCGATCCGCAGCCCGGTGGGCGGCGCCAGCAGGTTCGCGACACCGGTCTGCTTGCCGTCCTCGTCGTGGACCGGCACCCAGGCCAGGAACGCCCAGTCGGAGAGCTCACAGCCCGAGGCGTACGGGAAGCGGCCGTTGACCTTCAGCCCGCCGGGCACGGTGTCGGCGCGCAGCGAGGGGTCGAGGCTCGCCGCCGAGAGCATCACGGCGTCCGGGTCGGCGCCGTAGATCTCCCGCAGCCCGGGCTCCGGCATCAGCATCACCAGGTCGACGGAGGCCGCGTGGTTGGCGGCGATCCAGCCGGTCGACGGGCAGCCGCGGCCCAGCTCACTGAGCACCTCGACCTGCTGGCGCATCGACAGCTCCCAGCCGCCCCACGCGCGGGGCGTGCTGAGCCGCAGCAGCCCCGCCTCGCGCAGCGCGGCGATGTTCTCGGCGGGGACCTTCGACTCCTTCTCGGTCCGGTCGGCGTTGCTGCGCAGCAGGGGGATGAGGTCCTGTGCGCGGCCGATCAGTTCCTCACGGGTGGGGACCTTCTCGGCGGTGGACTCGGACATGCTGTTCCCTTCTCGGGGCCGGTCGTGAGGTGGCGTGGTTCCGCGCCGATGGGATTTCGGCGGAACCGCCGCCCGGGCCGCCGGCCCGAAAGTTCCGAGAACCGCGCGAATGCCCGTGCCGGCCCACGCTAGCGGTCGTTTCCGGGGCCCCGCCCACGGCGCCGTAATCGGCTGTCCCACCGGGTCGGAATTCCCGGTTACCGGCCACAGAACGGGCGGTGGAAAAGGCCGGGTTACGGTGTGCGCGTGAATGGCGGAACGAATTCCGGACGACAGGTCCGCATCCTCGGTATCGGCGGCTCCACCCGGCGGGGCTCCTCCTCCGAACGGGCCCTGCAGACGGCGCTCGCGGCGGCGGCCCGGCACGGTGCGACGGTGTCCTCCGTCGTCGGCGCCGACCTGGTGCTGCCGATGTACGACCCCGCGGGCGGCGCCCTGCCGGCGCCCGCCAAGCGGCTGCTGGCCGCACTGGCGGAGGCGGACGGCCTGCTGATCGCCTCCCCGGCCTACCACGGCAGCACCTCGGGGCTGCTGAAGAACGCCCTGGACTATGTCGAGGAGTTGCGCGACGACGCCCGCCCCTACCTCAGCGAGCGCGCCGTCGGGTGCCTGGCCGTGGCACAGGGCTGGCAGAGCGGCGTGTCCACCCTGGGCACCCTGCGGACGATCGTGCACGCGCTGCGCGGCTGGCCCACGCCGCTGGGGGTGGTGCTGAACACCTCGGTGAGCGGCTTCACGGCGGACGGCGACTGCGCCGATCCCCGGGTGCGGGAGCAGATCGAGGTGATGGCGCGCCAGGTGGTGGACTTCGCCCGGACCAGGCCGCCCCGGCCCTGAAACGGGCGGGAACGGCGGCTCCCGAACAGAGAACGGGCGTTCCCGTTTCCGGAACAGGTGTTCCCGTTTCCGGGAACAGCTCCCGGAAACGGGAGCCCCCGTTCCGGACGAGCCGGGGCTCAGGCCCGGCCGAGCACCCGGTCCACGGCGATCTCGATGACCACCCGGTCCGGGTTCTCCCGCGGCGGGCGGTAGCGCTCGGCGTAGCGCCGCTCCGCCTCGGCGACCTGCTCGGGCTCGTCGCGGACGACCGCCACGCCCTCCAGGGTCGACCAGCGCGCCCGGTCGACCTGGCAGACCGCGACCCGCTGGCCCGCCGGTCCGGCCGCCGCGACGTTGCGCGCCTTGCGGCTGGTGCGGCTGGTGATCACCCGGGCCGTGCCCGTCTCGGGCTGGTACGTGACGCCGACCGGCACCACGTGCGGCGTGCCGTCCGGGCGGGTGGTGTTCAGAGTCGAGATGTGCCGCTCCCGCCAGAAGGCGAGCATGGCGTCGTCGAGGTCGCTCGGGTCATGGGCCATGATCGCGATCGTACGGCCCCCGGGGAGCGGTCGAACCCCGGGGGCCGTACGGGCGGGGCGGGTCAGTGCCCGCGCGCGATCCACTCCGGCAGGGCCGGGGCCTCGGCGCCGATGGTGGTCGGGTCGCCGTGGCCGGTGCGCACCACCGTCTCGGCCGGGAGCGTCAGCAGGCGCTCGCGGATCGAGTCGATGATGGTCGGGAAGTGCGAGAACGACCGGCCGGTCGCGCCGGGGCCGCCGTGGAACAGCGTGTCGCCGGTGAAGACGGTGCCCAGCCCGGGCGCGTACAGGCAGACCGCGCCCGGCGCGTGGCCCGGGGTGTGCAGGACGGTCAGCTCGGTGCCCGCCACCTCGATCCGCTGACCGTCGGCCAGTTCGCCGTCCGGCAGGCGCTCGGGGTGGGTCTGCTTCCACAGCGGCAGGTCGTCCGGGTGCAGCAGGATCGGCGCGCCGGTCCGGGCCGCGAGCGCGGGGGCCGCGTCGATGTGGTCGTTGTGGGCGTGGGTGCAGACGATCGCCAGCAGCCGGCGTCCGCCGAGCGCGGCCTCGATGGCCTCGGCGTCGTGCGCGGCGTCGATCACCACCGCCTGCTCGTCGTCGCCGACGATCCAGACGTTGTTCTCCACCTCCCAGCTGCCGCCGTCCAGATCGAAGGTCCCGGCGGTCACCAGCCGGTCGACACGGGCGGAGGAGGTCACAGGACCACCACCGAACGGAGCACGTCGCCCTGGTGCATGCGCTCGAAGGCCTGCTCGACCGCGTCGAGCCCGATGGTCTCGGTGACGAAGGCGCCCAGGTCCAGGCGGCCCTGGAGGTAGAGGTCGATCAGCATCGGGAAGTCCCGCGAGGGCAGGCAGTCGCCGTACCAGGAGGACTTCAGCGCGCCGCCGCGGCCGAAGACGTCGAGCAGCGGCAGCTCCAGCGTCATCTCCGGGGTCGGCACGCCGACCAGGACGACGGTACCGGCCAGGTCGCGGGCGTAGAAGGCCTGCCGGTAGGTCTCGGGCCGGCCGACCGCCTCGACGACCACGTCCGCGCCGTTGCCGCCGGTCAGCTCGCGGATGGCCTCGACCGCGTCGGTGGTGCGGGAGTTGACGGTGTGGGTGGCGCCCAGGCTGCGGGCGGTCTCCAGCTTGCGGTCGTCGATGTCGACGGCGATGATCTTCGCCGCGCCCGCCAGCCGGGAGCCCATCACGGCCGCCCCGCCGACGCCGCCGCAGCCGATCACGGCGACCGTGTCGCCGCGGCCCACGTTGCCGGTGTTGATCGCGGCGCCGAGGCCCGCCATCACGCCGCAGCCCAGCAGGCCCGCGACGGCCGGCTCGGCGGCCGGGTCGACCTTGGTGCACTGGCCGGCCGCGACCAGGGTCTTCTCGGCGAACGCGCCGATGCCCAGCGCCGGGGACAGCTCGGTGCCGTCCAGCAGCGTCATCTTCTGCTTGGCGTTGTGGGTGTCGAAGCAGTACTGCGGGCGTCCGCGCCGACAGGCACGGCACTGGCCGCACACCGCACGCCAGTTGAGGACCACGAAGTCGCCGGGCGCGACCTCGGTGACGCCCTCGCCGACCGACTCCACGATGCCCGCGGCCTCGTGGCCGAGCAGGAACGGGAACTCGTCGTTGATCCCGCCCTCCCGGTAGTGGAGGTCGGTGTGGCAGACACCGCAAGCCTGGATCCGGACCACCGCCTCGCCCGGACCGGGGTCCGGGACCACGATCGTGGTCACCTCCACGGGCGCGCCCTTGGCGCGCGCGATCACTGCCTTGACCTGCTGGGCCATCCGATCCCACCTCCGACGGCCGGTGCCGCTCTGCACCGGCGTGACCTGCGACGAAACAACAACAGAAGGACTGCCCACGAAGAGTAGCGCCCGCCCCGCCGACCACCGACGGAACGGGTGGGGCGATCCGGCGTGATCCGTCTCACCGCACGTGCCGACGGCATATCCACAAGCGGACGGGGCGCCACCTGGAGCGTGCCCGGAGCGGTACCGGAAACGGGGGCGCACGAGGCGCGCCGAGCGCTCGTCAGCGCGCCTCGAACTGCCCGGAAAGCACCGGTGTTGGCTGGAAGTCCCGCAGACGGGCGCCCCGCGGCCCACGTACGGTCGTAGCAGAGACGGTCCACGCGACCACGCTCAGCACACCCGTCACACCTGACGGCGCGCCACCGCGCACCGTCCGTGCCGGCGCGTACCGACTGTACGCCCCCGCACATCTCGTGCCACCCCGCAGCAGATGCCCGACCCAGCCCCGGCCCGTGTCGAGCCGCCAGCCGGCCGCACCACCCGTCCCCCGCACCATCCTCGGATCCACCCCCGCCGGGCCGCCCCCGCGGCCCATCGCCCTGGAGTCTGGAGTACGGATGTCCACCGAGATCAGTGCGACCGGTGCCGGAACCGGTACCGCCCCGCTCCCCCCGCTCCCCCCGCTGCACTGCCTGCGCCACCTGGAGCCCGGCCCGCCGCGACTGGCCGCGCTGCCCACCGGCACGCCGGTCTGGCTGGTCAGCCGGCACGCCGACGTGCGCCAGGTGCTGACGGACCCGCGCCTGGGCCGCGCCCCGCTCTACGCGCCGGACGCGCCGCCGGTCACGGTCACGCCCAACATCCTGGACAACCCGCAGAGCATGCTGAACATCGACGGCGCCGAGCACCAGCGGCTGCGCCGCACCGTGCAGCGGGCCTTCACGCCGCGGGCGATCGCCCGCTGGAAGCCCTGGGTGGCCTCGGTCGTCGAGGCCCTGATCGACGAGCTGATCGACCACGGCTCCCCGGTCGACATCGTCGCCGGCTACACCCGCCCGCTGCCGGTCGCGGTGATCAGCCGGCTGATGGGCCTGGACAACCTGGACAGCAAGCGGCTCGCCCACTGGAGCGACCACGCGCTCTCCACCACCGCGTACAGCGCCGAGGCGATCGTCACCGCGATGAACGAGTTCTCCGCCTTCGGCGCCGGGGTGATCGCCGAGCGGCGCGCCGAGCCCGGGGACGACCTGGTCAGCAGCCTGCTCGCGGCCGCCGCCGAGGACGGCTCGATCACCGAGGCGCAGCTGGTCGCGCTGGTCATCGGCCTGGTCGTGGCCGGCCACGAGACCACCATGACCAGCCTCGGCAACGCCCTGGTCTACCTGCTCCACGACGGCCGCGAGGCCTGGCAGCAGCTCGCCTCCGACGAGACCAGCGCCGCCGCCGCGACCGAGCAGCTGCTGCGCGCCGTCCCGCTCGGCGACGCCCACGAGCACATGCCCGGGCTGATGCGCCGCACCGTCGAGGACGTGGAGATCGGCGGCGTGGTCATCCCGGCCGGCAGCGTGGTCGCCGCCGACACCGCCGCCGCCAACCAGGACCCGGAGGTCTTCACCGGGGACCTGCGCACCGAGCTGTTCTCCCCGCTGACCGCGCCGATGCTGACCTTCGGCGCCGGTCCGCACCACTGCCTGGGGGCCTGGCTGGCCCGGATGGAGCTGGAGCTGGCCCTGCACCGGCTGGCCCGCCGGCTCCCCGCGCTGCGGATGGCCGACGCGGTCGACGGGATCGACTGGCGGCGCGGCCTGCTCACCCGTAGCCCCAACTCGCTGCGGGTGACCTGGTGACGGGCCGGGCGGCCACCGAGCCGGTGATCGTCCGGGTCGACCGGGACCGCTGCATCGGCTCCGGGATGTGCGCCCTCAGCGCCCCCGGGTCGCTGGCCCTCGGGGCCGACGGGCTGGCCGCACCCCTGGCCGAATTCGCCGACGGCGGCGCGGAGTTGACGGACGAGCTGACCGAGGCGGTGGACTTCTGCCCGGTCGAGGCGCTCACCCTCCACTCGGCCCGCGGCGGCTACCGGATCGACCCGGCGGAGTGAGCCGCGTTCCGGTGGTGCCCGCTGTGGTCACAGCGGGCACCACCCGGAATCGATGAGCCCGGCTAATGGATCGATGAGTTCATCGATCTTGTTCGGCCCTTTCCCCGGCTGATCAGCTGGCTCCATGACAAGCCCGGAAACCCTTGCCGACGCGGAGACCCCCGCAACACCACCCGCCACCCACCGCTGGTCACCGGTCCTCGCCGTGGCCCTCGCCACCTTCACCGTGGTCTCCTCCGAGATGATGCCGGTCGGCCTGCTCACCCCCATGTCCCACAGCCTCGGCGTCTCCGACGGGATCAGCGGCCTCTCCCTCACCATCACCGGCCTCATCGCCGCCGTCCTCTCCCCCTTCACCCCCGTCCTCCTCGGACTGCGCGACCGCAGGACCACCCTGGTCGCCTTCATGCTGCTGCTCGGCCTCGCCGACGCGCTGACCGCCCTCGCACCGAACTTCGCCGTCCTCGCGCTCGGCCGCGTCCTGCTCGGCGCCGCGATGGGCATCGTGTGGGGCCTCGCCGCGAGCCTCGGCCCGCGCCTCGCCGACGGCCCGCGCACCGCCCTGACCATGACGCTGATCTTCTCCGGCGTCTCCATCGCCTCCGTCCTCGGCGTCCCGCTCGGCACCTACCTCGCCGCCCTGCTCGACTGGCGCGCCGCCTTCTGGGCCCTCGCACTGCTCGGTGTCGTCTCCGCCGCCGTCCTCGCCACCACCCTGCCCGCACTGCCGGTCCACGAGCGCGGACGGCTGAGCGGCCTCGCCGGCGCCCTGCGCCACCGGGGCATCGCCGTCGGGATCGCGATCACCGCGTTCGTCGTGCTCGGGCACTTCACCGGCTACACCTACGTCCGACCGGTCCTGGAAACCGACGCGGGCCTCAGCAGCGGCGTCATCGCCGCTTGCCTGCTGGGGTACGGACTGGCGGGCGTCGCCGGCAACTTCACCCTCGGCCCGCTGTCCGGAGGCCGCCCCAGGACGGCCGTCCTCCTCGCGCTCTCCGGCGTCACCCTCGCCATCGCCCTGCTGCCGTACGCCACCGGCGGCCTCGTCACCGTCCTTCTCGCCCTGATCGTCTGGGGCGCCTCGTACGGCGGGGTCTCGGTCTCCACCCAGAACTGGGTCCGTACCGCCGACCCGGCCCGGATCGAGGCCTCGGCAGCCGTCTGGGCGGGCGTGTTCAACGCGAGCATCGCCCTCGGCTCCTTCGCCGGCGGGCTGGTCGTGGACCATGCCGGGAACCACGCCGTCCTGCTCACCGCGACGGCACTGACCGCCGCCGGGCTGCTGCTCGCCGCCCTCTCCCGGCCGGGCGACAGCCGACCGGGCGACCACCGGCCGGGGTGACAAGCGATCGGCGGCAGGCAGCTCGGTCGGCGGGCAGTGACTCAGCCGACGTGCTTGACCAGCAGTTCGACGAAGTCGGCCGCCAGCGGGTGCGGCCGCCGCTCGTGCTGCACCGCCGCCAGGGCGGTCGGCTCCAGTTCGGGCACCGGCAGGAAGCGGAGGTCCGGGCGCTGGACGTACGTCGTGCTGCGCTCGCACAGCAGCAGCCCCCGGTGGGTGCAGGCCACCATCGACAGGCCCTCCTGAATGGTGGCGGCGCCCGCCGCGTACACCAATTCCCGCCCACCGGGCGTGCGCCGAGGCGCGTTCACCTGGCGCCAGTACTCGGGCGCCGGGCCGCACGGCTCGATCAGCGCCAGCGCGGCCAGCTCGTCGGCGCTCACGTCTGCCGCCCCCGCCGGCCGCTGCGTGGCCGAGACCGCCACGAACACCGGCTGCCGGGAGAACTCCAGCAGCACCTCCAGCCCCGGCTCCCGGCAGGGTGCGAGCACGATGGCAAGGTCGATCTCGCCCCGGGCGAGATGGGAGAACGGGTCCGCCCAAGGCAGTTCGACCAGCTGGGCGGTTCCCTCCGGAAGGCTCGCGATCGCCCGGGCCACCGGCCCGTACACGGCGCACTGGAAGCCCAGCCGCAGCGGCCGGACGGTCGCCGCCCGGGCCCGGGCGGCGGCATAGCCGTCCCGGAGCCGGTCGAAGGCCGGCACCGCCTGCTCAGCCAGGGCACGCCCCAGCTCGGTCAACTCGACGCGGCGGCTGGTCCGTCGGAACAGCGGCGCGCCGACCCGGCCCTCCAGGCGCTTGATCAGCTGGGAGACCCGGCCCTGGGAAACGCCCAGCCGCTCCGCCGTGCGCCCGAAGTGCAGCTGGTGGACGAGGACAGAGAAGCACTCCAGCTCCTGCAGCGGCAGTTCGGGAAGCACCGGGGGGCCGGAGAGCGCTGAGAGCCCGGAGGGGCCGGAGGGGCCGGAGGCTCCCGGGCCTGGAGTCGGTCGATCCACCCCGGCAGTCTATGCTCGGCCGCGCGCCCCGCCGCAGGCCAGCGCGGCGCGCAGTTCGGCGGCCGGGTCGCCCTCGTGGTACGGGCGTTCGCTCGGCTCGATGTGGTCCAGGAACTCCTGGTAGCGCAGCGCGTAGGACAGGTGGTGGAGCGGCTCCGCCAGCTCCAGGGCCCGCGCCGGGTCGGAGCCGGGGGCGTGCCGGCGCCAGGCGGCCGTCCACACCTCGGCGTGGTGCCGCCAGGCCTCGGGCGCGAGGAAGGCGCGCGGGCGCAGCCCGTCCAGCGCGGGGTGGCCCAGGCAGGCGTCGGCGTAGTCGACGACCGTCGCCGGGCGGTCGCCGTCGGAGCGCCAGTTGCCGGGGTGGAAGTCGCCGTGCAGCACCGTCTCGGGGAGCCCGCAGGCGGCCAACTCGGCTATCAGGCACGGGAGTTCGGCGACCAGCTCGCGGACGGCGGCCAGCTCGGCGGCGGTCAGGTCGGTCTCCTCGGGGAGCCGGTCCAGCAGCGCGCTCAGCCGGGCGGGCAGGGTGCGGGGCGTCCGGTCCCGCAGTCCGGCCCGCGCGGCCCGGCCGTCGGCCAGGGCCGCCTGGGCGGCGACGAGCCGGGGCACGACCTCGGCGACGGTCTCGGGGCCCGGGCCCCAGCAGTCCTCGCCGGGGACGTGGTCGAGCAGCAGCCGGCCCGCGGCCGGGTCGGCGGCGAGGACGGCCGGGACGAGCGTCGGGTCGACGCCGCCGAACAGCGCGATCACCTCGCCCTCGGCCGCGTTGAAGGCGGGCGTGGTGGTCTTCAGCCAGGCGTCGGCGCCGGAGGCGGTGGGCAGCCGGAACAGGCCGGAGAGGTTCCAGGTCCGGACCTGCCGGGCGGGCCCGGCCTGCGGGCGGCCGGCCCGGGCGAGCGCCGTCTCCGCCCAGGCCAGTGCCTCGCGCAGGCCGCCGGGCGAGGCCCAGGCGGCGCGGTGCTCGGCGGGAGCGAGGCGGGCGGCGGTGTCGCCGTCCGGCGGCCGGGGGTCGAGACGCCGGGGCCGTTCCAGCGCCTCGGCGTGGTAGCGCACCCGTCCGCCGCTGCCCGGGGTGGCGCTCCGCCCGTCGACGAGCCGCGCCACCAGCACAGGCACCCCGGCGAGCTCCGCCGCCCCGGCCGCGACCTCGTCCACGGCGGACCACCAGGGGCTGTCCGCCGTGAAGGGGCCCAGCGGCCCGAAGTACTCCTCGCCGTGGGTGAGATCGACGGTCACGGTGCGCTTGCTCGCTCGCTGCATCGGAGCAGCTTCGCCCACGGGCGCGGGCCGGTGCGAACGGTTTTCCGGCCGTGCGCCGGGCCCGGGTCGGCGGGCCCCGGGTCAGCGGATCGCCACCGCCGTGCCCGAGACGCGCACCCGGGCGTCCTCCGCCCGGAGTTCGACCCGCAGCACGCCGGGCCGGCCCAGGTCCTCGCCCTGGTGCAGCGTCAGCACCACCGGCGCCGTGACCGCGCCCCGGTCCCGCAGGTACGCGCCGAAGGCGGCGGCCGCGGCGCCGGTGGCCGGGTCCTCGACCACGCCCCCGACCGGGAACGGGTCACGGACGTGGAACACCTCGGAGGCCTCGCGCCAGGCGAGTTGGAGGGTGACCAGGTCGCGGGCCCGCATGAAGTCCGCCAGGCCGTCGAAGTCGTAGTCGAGGCGGGCCAGCCGGGCCCGGGTGCCGACGGCGAGCACCAGGTGCCGGGCCCCGGCGTAGGCGACCCGCGGCGGCAGTGCCGGGTCCAGGTCGGCGGCGGCCCAGCCGAGCAGGGCGAGCGCCTCCTCGACGTCGGCCGCGGGGACCTCCTCGACCTTCGGCTCGACGCTGGTGAGGGTGGCCCGCAGCAGCCCGTCGGCACCGCGCTCGACCTCGACCGGGACGTCCCCGGCCGCCGTGGCGAAGACGTACCGACCCGGCGCGGTGTGCTCGGCGACGGCCACGGCGGCGGCGACCGTCGCGTGGCCGCAGAACGGAACCTCGGTGAGCGGGCTGAAGTACCGCACGCGGTACTCCCCCGCGGCCTGCCCGGGGGTCAGGAAGGCGGTCTCGGAGTACCCGAGTCCGGCGGCGATCGCGAGCATCCGCCCGTCGGTGAGCCCACTGGCGTCGAGCACCACGCCCGCCGGGTTCCCTCCCTCGGGGCGGGTCGCGAAGGCGGCGTAGCGGAGGATCTCGGGCGAGGGGGCGGCAGCGTCGTCGGTCATGCCCGGACGAACGCGCTCCGCCCGCCCGCTGTTCCCCGCCGCCCGGCCGTCCCTCCGCTCCGTACGTACGGTCGGCGCGGCGCCGCCTCCGCGGGGTCCGGTCACCGCGGCACCGGCTCCGGTCACCGCAGCACCGCTTCCAGGAGGTCCGAGCCGAGCCGGGCGCTGCCCGCCAGGTCGAGTTGGTAGAGCATGTAGCGCCCGCGCCGCTGGGTGGTGAGCAGCCCGGCCTTGCGCAGCACGGCCAGGTGCCGCGACACCTCGGGTGCGCTGAGCTGCCAGGCGGAGGCCAGTTCGCCGGTGGTGTGCGGGCCGCGGGCCATGGTGCGGGCGAGGCGCAGCCGGACGGGGTGGGCGAGCGCTTCCAGGCGCTGCTGGACGACGGCGAGCGAGACCGGTTCGGGCAGGCCGGCCTCGGCGACCGGGTACTGGAGGACGGGCCGCCAGCCGGGCGCGTACACCACCAGGAGGTGGGGGCGGCCGAAGGCGGTGGGGACGAAGGTCACGCCGCCGGCGTCGACGGCGTTGGTGGTGCTGTCCTGGAGCTTGTCGACGACGATCCGCCGCCGTCCGTCGCCGCCCTGGTCGAGGGTGACGGAGGGTGAGAGGGCGGTGAGCGTCTCGCCGAGGCCCCGGCGGGCGAGCAGGTCGCTCTTGTGCCGGGCGTCGGCGGCGAGGCCGGGCAGGACGCGCTGCCAGGCGTCGGCGAAGAACGCGGGCACGCAGTCCTCCAGCATCCGCCGCACCAGGGCCCGGACGGCGGGCGGGTCGGCGAGCAGCCGGTCGGCGAACTCGGCTTGCCGGGGGCCGCGGGCGAGGGCGAGTTCGCGGGCCCGCTCGTTGGCGGCGGGGTCGGTGAGCGGGGAGGCGGTCTTGGCGTCGAGGCGGGAGGAGCCGCAGGTGGTGATGAGGGCGCCGGCCACGTACAGCTCGTCGTCGAGCCGGTCGACGGCGTCGAGTTCCTCGGTGAGGGTGGCTCCGGGTTGGCCTGGGACGAGGAAGTCGGCGCGGGAGGAGCGCCAGAGGAAGTCGGCCTCCAGCAGCCGCTCGGCCAGTTCCGGCGGGATCACGGCGGTGGTGCTGCTCGCCCAGCCGTGCAGCGCGGGGTGGTGCGCGGGCTCGGCGAGGACGTGCAGCATGGCGTTCAGTTCGGCGAGCGGGGAGGGCGCGAAGAGCAGCCGTTCGTCGGGCAGGCCGGTGATGTCGATGGTCACACTCACGCCGCCGATCCTGTCATCCCGGCGGCCGGCCGTTCCCGCCGATTGACGGGAACCGTCAATCCGCGTGCCCGGCCCCGGCCGGCGGGCGGAGCGTACCGGCCATGAGCCTGATCCAGGAGAAGTCCGTCCATGACCACGCGGCCGTCCGCACCGGGGAGCCGCCCGCACCGCCGATCGGCACCGGGGAGCTGCCCGCACCGCCGATCGGCACCGGCCGCCGGGGCCCGTCCGCGCTGCTGGGTCTGCTGACCGCCGCCGGCGGGCCCCGGTACGCCGTCGCCCTGGCGGTGGACGCGGTGGGCGGCGGCATGCTGCGGCCGTTCCTGCTGCTGTACGGGGTCGGCATGCTGCACCTGGGCGCCGGGGCGGTCGGGCTGGCGCTGTCGGCCGGGATGGTCGCGGGCCTGCTGGTGGTGCCGCTGACCGGCCGCTGGATCGACCGCGGCGCCCGTACCCTCCCGGCGGCCGTCACCCTGTTGCTGCGGGCGGCGGGTTCGCTGGTGCTGCTGGCCGCGGACGGCCTGACGGGGTTCACGGCGGCGGCGGTGCTGTTCGGGGTGGGCAGCCAGTCCTGGCCGACCACGCACGCGGCGGTGGTGAGCACGCTGACCGAGGGCCGGCTGCGGGACGCGGCGCTCGCCGCCGGACGGTCGGTGCGCAACGCCGGGATGGGCCTGGGCGCGCTGCTGGCCACCGTCGCGGTGAGCGGCGGGGCGGGCGCGATCCGGCTGCTGGCCGGGGTGACCGGCGCGGCCTGCCTGGTCGCCGCCGCGCTGGTGGGCTCGCTGCGGGTGCGGGCCCGGCAGGAGGCCCCGCGCCCGGCCGCGCAGGACGGGCCCGGGGAGCAGCGCGAGCCGCTGCGCCGGATCACCCTGCTGGGCCTGGCCAACCTGCCGTACGCGTTCTGCTTCGACGTGCTGGAGGTGGCACTGCCCGCGCTGCTGGTGCTGCGGCTGCACGCCTCCCCGGCCTGGTCCTCGGGCCTGTTCGTCGGCAACACGGTGCTGGTGATCGCGCTGCAGCTGGCGCTGGTGCTGCGGCTGGCGGACCGCCCCCGGCGGGCCGTGCTGGCGGCCTCGGGGGCCCTGCTGACGGTCTCCTACCTGGGCTTCTGGGCGGCGGGGGCGCTGGGCGGCTCCCCGGGGGCGGCGGGCATCGCGGTGGTCTCGGTGCTGTACACGCTGGGCGAGATCCTCTACACCGGCTCGGGGACGGCGCTGGTGGCGGCCACCGCCCCGCCGCACCTGCTCGGGCGGGCGCTGGCGCGCTGGGAGCTGTCGATGGGCGTGGGCCGGGCGGCCGCTCCGGCCGTGCTGACGGCGCTGCTCGCGGCCGGTCCCGGCGCGCTGTGGCTGCCGCTGGCCGCGGCCACCGCGCTGGGGGCGCTGGCGGTGCTGCGGCTGGCACCGGCGCTGTAGCGGCGGGCCGGGTGGGATGATCGCCGCCATGGCGCTGACCCCGTACCAAGAGCACCTGCGCGACCGGATCCTGGCGGCCCGGGTGACCGATCCGCCGGAGCCGTGGCGGCCCGTCGGCCGGGGGATGATCCCGGTCGGCGGGCTGCTCGGCATCGGCTTCGCCGTCCACCCGGAGAGCGGGCACGACCTGGTGCTGACCGTGTCGCACAGCGGCCACGGCCTGTTCGACGCCGTGACGGGGCTCAAGCTGGCCCGCGACCACGAGCCGGAGGAGGATCCGGACGGCGCGGACCTCTGCTGCCCGGGTCTCGGCCAGGTCGCCGACGTGCGGATCCCGGTGGCCGGGTCGTGGGGCGGCGGTCTGCACACCGCGGCCGAGGGCGGCTGGCACGTCGAGGTGGCCGCCCCGGAGTGGCCGCACCACCGGGTGCTGCTCGCGACCGGCCGGGGGCCGTGGCAGGGCGAGCACGGCGAGAGCTGGTGGCAGGTCTTCGACTCCCACTGGTCCACGCTCCGCGCCGCCGGCTTCTCCGCCACCGGCCGCACCCTGGCGGTGGCCACCAGCAGCGACCTCACGCTCTGGACCCGGAACCCGGTCTCCTGACCGGCTCGGTGTCCTGACCGGGCCGGGGTCCCGACCGGCTCGGTGTCCCGACCGGCCCGGGGTCCCGACCGGCCCGGGGTCCCGACCGGCCCGGGGTCCCGACCGGCCCGGGGCTGACGGCCCGGGGCTCCTCCGGATGCGGGCACCGCGTCCAGCGCCGATCCTGGCGGCGAGGCGCGCGCGGTAGCGGCGTGCGCGGGGAGCCTGCCCGGCCCGGCGGAAGGAAACCTGACGTGAGCGCACTCGACTTCGAGATCGTCGACAGCCCCGACAGCTCGCTGAACAAGACCTCCGTCCTGGTCTCCGGCCCGCAGGACGTCCTGCTGGTCGACGCCGGGTTCACCCGGACCGACGGCCGGCGCCTGGTCGAGCGGATCCGGGCCGGCGGCAAGCGGCTGACCACCGTGTTCGTCAGCCACGGCGACCCGGACTTCTACTTCGGCGCCCAGGAGGTCCAGGACGCGTTCCCGCAGGCCCGGTTCCTGGCCACCGCCTCGACCGTCGAGCACATCCGGGAGACGTACGAGGGCAAGCTGCGCGCCTGGGCGCACCTGGGCCCCGAGCTGCCCACCCGGCTGGTCCTGCCCGAGGTGCTGACCGGGGACGAGATCGTCTTCGAGGGCCACCGGTTCGAGCTGCGCGGCGCCGACTTCCACCTGCCGGACCGGCACTACCTCTGGCAGCACCACCACCGGGCCGTGCTCGGCGGGGTGCTGCTCTTCGAGGGCCTGCACGTGTGGACGGCCGACACCCCCGAAGCCGCCCAACGGGCCGCCTGGATCGACCTGCTGGACGGCATCGAGGCGCTCCACCCGACCTGGGTGGCGGCCGGCCACCGCACCGCCGGCGCGCCGACCGACCTGAACGCCGTCGACCACACCCGCGCCTACCTGCGCGCCTTCGAGACCGAGATCGGCCGGGCCGCCGACGCGGCCGCGGCCAAGGAGGCGCTGGAGCGGCGCTTCCCGGACCTGGGGCTGCGGATCGCCGTGGACATCGGCACCAAGGTCGTCATGGGCGAAATGGCCTGGGGGTGAGCGGGCGGTGATCGAGATCCCCAGGAACGTCTCCGCCTTCGCCGAGTCCGGCGCCCCCGCCGACGTGGTCCGCCGCCAGTACCTGGCCTCCGCCAAGGGCGACCTGGCCGCGCTGCGCGCCACCCTCGCCGAGGACGTCGAGTGGACCGAGATGGCCGGTTTCCCGCTGGCCGGCACCTACCGCACCCCGAAGGGCGTCACCGCCCACGTGATGGAACGGCTGGCGGCCGAGTGGGAGGACTGGACGGCCCACGACGACACCTACGTGGTCGACGGCGAGGACGTCGTGGTGCTGGCCCGCTACACGGCCGTCCACAGGACCACCGGAAAACCGCTCGCGGTCCGGGTCGCCCACCACTTCACCGTACGCGGCGGCCGGATCGTCCGCTTCGAGCAGTTCACCGACACCGCGCTGGTCAGGGACGCGATGACGCGGTAGCCCGGCCCCCGCCCCGGACCCGCCGTTCACTCGTACGGGCGAGCGCGGCGCGGCGCGCCCGGGACGGTCTCGACACGCCACCCGGGCGGCGGCAGGCTGGCCCCGATCCACGGCCGGAGAACGAGGAGTCGAGCATGGCGGGCACGGACAACGGCACCACCGGACCGGACGGCGGCCAGGACCGCCCGGTCGTCATCGTCGGGGCGTCCCTGGGCGGCGCGAAGGCGGCCGAGGCACTGCGCGAGGCCGGCTACCGGGGCGGCATCGTCCTGATCGGCGAGGAGCACGAGCTCCCGTACGAGCGGCCGCCGCTGTCCAAGGGCTACCTGCTGGGCAAGACGCCCCGGGAGAAGATCTACGTCCACCCGCCGCAGTGGTACGGCGAGCAGGACGTCACGCTGCGCCTGGGCACGGCGGTCACCGCCATCGACCCGGTCGGGCACACCGTGACGCTCGCCGACGACGGCCGGGTCGAGTACGGCAAGCTGCTGCTGACCACCGGCTCGGTGCCCCGCCGCCTGCCCGTCCCGGGAGCGGACCTGGACGGCGTGCTCTACCTGCGCCGGGTCGAGGAGAGCGACCGGATCCGGGCGGCGCTGCGGCCGGGTGCCCGGATCGTGGTGGTCGGCGCGGGCTGGATCGGCCTGGAGGTGGCGGCCGCGGCCCGGGCGGCGGGCGCCGAGGTGACGGTCCTGGAGGCGCTCGAACTGCCGCTGCTGCGGGTGCTCGGCCGGGAGGTCGCCCAGGTCTTCGCCGACCTGCACCGGGAGCACGGCGTCGACCTGCGCTTCGGCGTCAAGGTGGCCGAACTGACCGGCGACGGCGGCACGGTGACCGGCGTGACGCTCGGCGACGGCACGACGGTGGCCGCCGACGCGGTCGTGGTCGGCATCGGCATCTCCCCCGCGACCGGTCTCGCCGAGGCGGCCGGTATCGAGGTCGACAACGGCATCAGGACGGACCGGCACCTGCGCACCTCGGACCCGGACGTCTACGCGGCCGGCGACGTCGCCAACGCCTACCACCCGCTGTTCGACCGGCACATCCGGGTCGAGCACTGGGCCAACGCCGTCAACCAGCCGCAGACCGCCGCCCGCGCGCTGCTCGGACAGCCGGACGCGGTGTACGACCGGGTCCCGTACTTCTTCACCGACCAGTACGACCTCGGCGCCGAGTACGTCGGCTACGTCGAACCCGACGGCTACGACCGGGTGGTGTTCCGCGGCGACCCGGCCGCCCGCGAGTTCATCGCGTTCTGGCTGTCCGGCGGCCGGGTGCTCGCGGGGATGAACGTCAACGTCTGGGACGTCACCGACCCGATCCGCGAACTGGTGCGCTCGGGCCGGGTGGTGGACGCCGCGGCGCTGGCCGACCCGAAGGTCCCGCTCGGGGAGCTGTAGCGGTCCCTCAGTGGTCAGCCGACCGGGACGCCGGGGTTCACCAGGCCCCGGCCCCCGGTGACGGTGTTGCCCGCGCCGATCGTCGTCGGGCACGTGGCGGCGGCGTAGTTCGTCACGTCGATCGCGTAGCGGTCCGCGCCGGTGGCGCCGGTGAGGTCGGAGCGGTTGCCCCGGAAGACGGTGCCGCAGCCCCAGCCCGGCTGGACGCTGTGGGTCTGGTAGCCGTCGTCGGTGGTGCGCCGGCCGGTGTTGTTCTCGATGACGTAGCCGTTGCCCTTCACGTCGACCCAGGAGTCGTCGTAGTTGCGGCCGGTGAGCCCGTCGCCGTCGAAGGAGTTGCCGGAGACCAGGCCGCCGGTGGTGCCCTCCTTGAGGTCGACGTTCTCGGCGCCGATGTTCGGGCCGAAGGTGTTGCCGGTGATCTGCACGTAGTCGCTGCGGTCGGAGAGGGTGTTGGCGGTGCCGACGTAGACGCCCTCGCCCATGCCGTCCCGGTTCAGCCCGGTGTCGTGGATGTGCGAGTCGCGCAGGGTGCCGTGGGCGCTGGAGTTGCGGAAGTGCACGCCCTCCATGGTGGTGTGGTGCACCGTCACGCCGTCCAGCACCACGTAGTCCGCGGCGTCCGCCATGATGCCCTTCTGGGCGCCGGTGACGGTCAGGCCCTGGACGGTCCAGTAGCTCGCGCCGTCGAGGTGGAGGCCGTAGCCGCCGCCGGTCGGTGTGGTGAGCACGGCCTTCGCCGAGCCGGTGAGGGTGATCCGGGCGGCGGCGGTGCCGGGCACGGTGGCCTTGAAGCTGCCGGAGTAGGTGCCGTCGGCGAGCTGGATGGTCCGGCCGGGCACAGCCGCGGCGAGCGCCGCCTGGAGCTGCTTGGCCGTGCTGACCTTGACGACGGTGGCGGCGGGGGCGACGGTGGCGGCCGTCGCGGCCGTCGCGCCGGGGGCGGTGCCCAGGACGAGGGCGGCGAGGACGGTGCCGAGCCCGAGGGCGGACGTCGACTTCATGGACGGTGCTCCTTGCGGTGGTCGGGACGCGGTGCTGGACTGGCAGGAACATGCCGTCGATCAGAGTGGACTGGACCATTCCGGAGCGTCAAGACCGCCTCCGGTGGGCGATACTGGACACCGGGGGAAGTCTCGGGCAGGGAGGCGCCGTGGGCGGGACAGCCGGGTTCGCCGTGGTGGTGTTCGGCGCGCTGGGCGGCGTGGTCGCCTACCTCGCCGGAGCGGTCGGCCTGCGCGACCTGCGCCGGCTGCGCCGGGTCGGCGTCCCGGTGGCGGCGCTGGTCCGCGACCGCGTCCGGACCCCGGAGGACCGCGCACTGCCGCCGCGCCCGCTGCTCCAGTTCGAGACCGAGGACGGCCGGGTGATCGAGGTCTTCTCCCCCGTCCCCTCCACCGCCCGCCACCCGCTGCCGGACGGCGGCTACGTACCCGTCCGCTACGACCCCGCCGACCCCCGGCAGGTCCTCGTCGAGGGCCGCGAGCGCGTCCGGCTGGAGTACGCCTTCGTCGCGCTGGGCGCGGCCATGGTGCTGACCGCGATCACCCTGGCCGTCGCCGTGCTCTAGCTCTCCTGACCCGTGCCGTCGGGGGCGCGGCAGGCGGCCGCCCCGGCTACCGCACCGGCCGCTATTTCGCTCGTTCGCGGGCGGGACGCCGTGCGAGGATGCCGGAATTCCTACCCTGGGGGTCGTCCGATGTCCGAGCCGATGTCCGAGCCTGCGTCCGAGCCGATGTCCGTCCGCCGGATCCTCGGCAACGGCCCCTTCGCCGAGATCGGCGAACCCACCGTCGCCGTCCGCTGCGAGGAACGGGGACTGGTCGCCGTCGGGGGCGATCTCGGGCGCCTGTCCTGGCCCGGCCGGTCCGTCAGCGGCTGGGGCGGCCGCCGCCTCGCCGTGTACGGGACCGGCGAGGCGGACTGCCGACTACTCGTCCGCACCGACCGGCCGGTGAACGCGCTCGCCTTCCACCCGCACCTGCCGCTACTGGCCGCCGGCACCGGCGAGTACGACGGCGGGTACCTCTTCGAAGGCGAGCTGCTGCTCGTCGACCTGACGGACGGCAGCGTGGTCTCCGCGCTGGAGCACGGGCCCGAGGTCCGCCGGGTGCGCTGGCGGGAGGACGGCCGCGCCCTGGAGCTGGTCGTGAGCCCGTTCGACGAGGAGGCGGCCGAGCAGCCGTTCACGCACGGCTTCGCGGCCGTCGTCGAGCGCGAGGACTGGCGGGCCGTCACCGACCGGAGCATCCCGGCCGGGGAGATCACCGGGCCGCAGGTCGAGGCGGGGACCCGCCCGGACGGCGCGGAGGACGACGCGCGGGAGATGCTCACCGGGCTTGCCGAGGCACAGGACACGTACTGGTTCCCGCGCCGACAGGTCTGGGCCGTGGAGGCGTTGGCCGACGGCCGGGTCCTGGCCGCCCTCGAAGGCACCAAGCTGGAGAGCTGGCTGCCCTCCGGCGAACTGGAGTGGCGGCTGCTCGACCGCGACGGCGCCCGCCAGCTGTCCGTGTGCCCCGGCGAGGAGTCCGTCTGGGTCAACATGGCCGGCCGGCCCGCCTGGACCGCCGGTTACGGCTGGAGGGACGTCCCCGGCCAGGTCGAACGGATTTCCCTGGTCGACGCCGACACGCTCGACACCGCCGACATCGACTTCCCCGCCGCCCTCACCGGCGACCTCGACGGCCGGATCGCACTGCGCGACACCCGCCACGGCGACCGGTCGGGCCCCACCGTCCTGCTCACCCCGGAGCACCGGGAGCACGGCCGCGTCGCCGTCGGCAACTACGACACGGTCAACCACTACTTCCCGGTCCGGCACAGCCCCGAACTCCTCTTCCTCCAAGGCGGGAAGAAGAAGCACTGGGAGGACAAGTGGGTCGTCGCCGTCGACCCGCGCGACGACGCCGACCGGCTGCGGGTCCGCCGGCTGTTCCCCCTCGAATGGGACAGCGCGCGCCGGCACCACCTGTTCGGCGGTCCGGCCGTGCGCCTCACCGGCGAGGGCGGCGAAGCCCTGGTGCACGCCGGCGAGGACCACGACAACCACATCCGCCGGCAGCAGCGCGCCTTCATCGTCCGGCGCTCCTTCCCGGACGGCGCCCCGCAGTGGATCTTCACGGCCGACCACCCCGTCACGGCGCTGGACACCGACGGCGTGACCGTCTTCGCCGCGTTCCTCTCGGGCGAGGTCATGGCCCTCGACGCGGCCGACGGCACGGTGCGCCGGCGCACCCGCCTCGAAGTCGACGGCACACCGACCGTCGCGCTGTCCCTGACCGTGGCCGGTCCCGACCGGCTCGTCCTCGGCACCGTGGACGGAAGGATCCTCGTCACCGGGACCACGGCCGGATGACCACCCTCCGCCCGGCCCGCCCGGGCCCGCCCCGCTCCGCGCGCTATCCGGCTCGATCCGTGCGCAGCGCCTCGACCAGCCGGCGGGCCCGGGTGTCCTCGTCGAGCAGCCGCCGCACCAGCGGGCCGGGGGCCGCACCGGCCAGGTAGGCCTCGACCGAACGCGGGTCGGCGGCGAGCACGATGCGCCCGGCTTCGAGGGCGGCGTGGGCCCGGGCGTAGTCCAGGCCGTACCCGGCGAGCAGCTCGCCGCCGGTGTCGTCCACGCCCGGCTCCGGGTGGTGGCGCAGGACCTCGTGGACGGCCAGCAGGGCGAGCAGGACGTGCTCGGTACCGGGCGTGCGGCGGCCGAGGCGCTCCGCCTGCCCGTCCGCCTCCCGCCGGATCCACTCCGCCGACGCCGACGCCGACGGCGCACCGGCCGTGCCGGGCCGCACCAGGCGCTTCCAGCGCGGGAGCCGCTGCGCGCGGCGGCCGAGCAGGGCGTCCCGGGTGGGGAGCAGCAGCGGGTCCAGCCGGGAGGCCGAGTCGACCGCCCCGACGGGCGGACCGCCCGCTTCGTCCGGTGTGCCGTCCGCTTCCAGCGTGGTCTCCATCGGACCCTCCCCGCACAGTCGGTTTTGCCTTCACCATACTCCCGCTTTGCTTCTCCTTTGTAGTTGACCGCACGTCAAGGCGGCGTCAGGAAGCGGGAAGGCGTGGCTGCTCGCCGACCACTGTTCGAACCACTGCCGGGACTACTGCCCACCTGCGACCGGATAATTCGTTGGCGCCCGTCCGAGCGGCGTGGTTAGGCTGGCGCCGCTCCGATTCCGACTACTCGGGCCGCCGCCGCGCGCCCGCCGAGAGGGTGTCTTGATGTCCCGGACCGCGCCGAGTGCGCCTCGCCACGTTCGCGTGATCGCCGATCGTCCGATCGCCACCGCGTAACCGCGTAACCGCGTAACGGACCGTATCCACGGCCGCTTCCGGTCGAGGCCGCTCGGCCTGCTCTTGCTGTCAACGCAGTCCTCCCAGCAAGGAGCACCCCGGGTGTCCAGCACCTCCCACCACACTCTCAGGACCGCCACCTTCGCCTGCGCCTGGTGCGGCCTGACCGTCACCGCGTACGCCGCCGACGGCACGCGGCGCAACCACTGCCCGTCCTGTCTCCACTCCCGGCACGTCGTCGACCACGTCGAGGGCGGCCCGAGCGACTGCCACGGGCGGATGTCGCCGATCGCCATCGCCGTGCTGCGCACCGGCGACTGGATGGTCGTCCACCGTTGCGTGCGCTGCGACGAGCTGACGTCCACGGCCGTCTGCACGGACGACAACCAGCTGATCCTGATGCGGATGGCCGTCCGGCCGCTCGCCCAACCGCCCTTCCCGCTCGAAGCGTTCGGGACCCTCTGAACGCCCGCGAGAGGAGGGAGGAGCGAACGATGCCACGACGCACGAACGGTGGCGGCACCGGCGGTCCGCACCGCCGCCGGCAGCGGCACAAGGACGTCCTGCACACCCGGGGCGGCCACCGGGCGAACGACTTCCGGTGCGTGGACTGCCGGTTGGACGTCCCGTTGGACGCCCCCGGCACCGCCCACCGCAACCATTGCCCGAACTGCCTGGCCAGTCTGCACGTCGACCGCCGGATACCCGGTGACCGGGCCTCGGACTGCCGGGGCCGGATGACGGCCCTGAGCATGTCGGTGCGCCCGGACGGCGAGTGGATGATCATCCATCAGTGCGTGTCCTGCGGCGAGTTGAGCGCCAACCGGATCGCGGGGGACGACAACGCCCTCGCGCTGGTCCGGCTCGTCCTGAAACCCCTGCGGGACACCCGCCTGGCCGGCCGCGCCCTGCTCGGCCCGTAGCGACGCAGGGCACACAGAGCAAGGCACAGGCAGAAGGGCGCAGGGCGCGCGGAGCCGGCCGCTGTCCGAACCGGCGACCGCTCCGCGCGCCCCGCTACCTGTTTCCACCGGTTCGCCGCGGGCTCCGGAGTTCCGGCCGGAGCCCCGGTCCTCGGCGTGGTGCGCCCCCCGGGCCCAACGGCAGGCGGGGGGCCCGGGAGGGGCGGGGCCCACCGCCCCGGTGATATTAAAAAAAAACAGCCCCCAAAA